>JACPWC010000035.1 GCA_016197225.1 Chloroflexota bacterium | reverse complement strand
GCCTTCGACCTCGGCGGACATTTCGAGCGTGTCTTCAAACGAGCCGAGCATGGCGATCTTGCCCATCGTTTCCGGTCGGAGCGTGACCGGGTTGCCGTTGTCGCGCAGTTCCTTCACAAAGTCGCGCAGTCGCGGGAGGATTGTCTTGAGCACTTCGGCGGGCGGGGCCTTGAAGTAGGAACCGGGGTGAAAAATAATGTCGGTCGCCCCGGCGAGGTGGCCGTAGTAACAGGCGTCCATCAACCTCTTGCGGCTCTTGGGCCATTCTTCCGAGGTGGCGTTGAGGTTGAAGAAGTAGGTGGCGTGAACGCTCAGGGCGACGTTCGACTCGGCGGCCTGAGCCTTGATGGTCTCGCACGTCTTTTCGGTGACGTTGATACTTCGCACCCAGCCGAGTTCAAACGTATAAAGTCCCATGGAAGCCGAATGTTGCACTGCGCCGACCGAGCCGCCCGGCTTTTTGGGGGTGGAGATGGGCGCGCCGACGGTGCCGAAGAGGAAGGAAGGTTTGGGCATAGTGGCGCTATTCTAGCACAGGGACTCACGGAAACTCATACGCGCCAATGTCGCACTTGCCGTCATTGCGCTTCTCGCCACGCTGGTCGGTAGGAGGGCAGGCGGCGGCGTCCCCGGCGTTGAGGGCCGGGCTGTCTTTGGGCAGGGCGTGAGTTAAAGTCAGGCCGCCGTTGTCGGCCAAAGGCTCCAGGCGCGGATCGATCTTTGCCAGGTCGCCCTTGTCGTTCAAGTTACAAGTGCCGTCGCTGTCAATGTTGAAGCCGCCGGAGACGACCGAGCCGCTACAGTTGCCAATCTTGTTGTTGCTGATGAGGCTGTTTACCACACTCACGCCCGGCTTGGCCGAGAAGAGCACAAAGATGCCGCCGCCAGCCTCACCTGCCAGGTTGCCGTGAACGGTGACGTTGATCAGCTTGGCTGGGCCGCTGTCGTAAATCCCGCCGCCGACGTTGTCGGCAGTGTTCTCGCTGAGGGTCACGTTGGTCAGCTCCGCCGAGCCGCCTCTGTCGTTCGACAGCCCGCCGCCGTTGAAGGACGAGTTGAGATGCAAGATGCTCTCGGTCAATGTTAGTTGGCCGATGTTGTAAATGCCGCCGCCCTGGGCGAAGGCCTGCGCCGCCGTGTTGCTGATCGGCAGGATGCTCGACCCGTTGCCAATCACTTCGCCGCTGATGGCCGCGTTGTCGGCGATGGTGCTGCGAATGATCGTCAGCACGCCGCCGTTGGCAATGCCGCCGCCCAAAGACCGGGCCACGTTGTTGCTGATAATGCTGTCGCTGATCTTCAGGTCGCCGCCGGCGTTAAGAATGCCGCCGCCGCTGCCTTCGGCGTCGCCGCCCCGGATCGTTACGCCCGAAATCGAAACTTCAACTTCGTCCACGATGTGAAAGACGCGGTCGGTGCCGTCGAGGCCGAAGGCGTTGATGATAGTCTCTTCGGCCACAGCGCCCGCAACGGCAATCTCGCTGGTCAAGTCCAGGTCGCCGGTGAAGGCGGCGTCTTCGTCCGAGCCGACGAGGGTCAGGTCGTACTCGCCCGGCGGCAGGGTGATTGTGTCGGCCTCGTCGTTCGCGTTTGCTTCCATGATTGCCGCGCGCAACGTGCAAACGCCAGACGGTGTGCTCTGGCACAAGCCGTCGCCTGGTTTAGAGTCCGGCTCGTCGAGGGTGCTGTTCACGGTGAAGCCGGGTGGCGTCGGGGTGAACGTGGGTGTACGCGTAGTGGTCGGCGTGGGCGTGGATGACGCTGTGCGAGTGTGGCTGGGCGTATGCGTCGGGCTGGCCAGGGGCGGCGCGCGGGTGATGGTTGCAACCTGCGTTGCCGTTTCGGTTGGCGTATGGCTGGCGATAGCGCCAACCGTGTGAGTCGCGGTGCGCGTGATCTGGGCGACGTGGGTGGGCGTTGGCTGGGTGAAGAAGTACGCGCCGCCGAGGAGCGCAACGACGGTGACGAGGACGCCCACCACGCCCACAGCGCCCAACCCCAGAATCACGGGCAGGCCGCCGCCCGGAGTGGGGGGCTTAGTTCCGGCATCGGGCGGCAGTGGCGGCGGCAGGAGGAGATCAAGGTTGTGTTGCGAGTAGGCGGCTCCCAGGTCGTCGCCGAGAGTCTTTCGCAGATTGCGGGCGCGTTCCAAAAAGTTGACGGCGACCTCTTTGACTCCGACTCCGATCTCGCGCGTGCCAAGCTGGTGAAGCACCCAGGCCTCGGTTGCCTGATCGCGGCTGCTCCGCGCCGCCAGCAACATCTGGTCGAGCACGGTCTTCCAGGCGTCCCACAGGCCGCGCAGAGTGAGGTAGGGGTTGACGCCCCGGCCCAGGGCCAGCACGTCGGCCCAGCGCCGCTTGCCGGCGGCCCAACTCATGGAACTGAGGATGTTGCCTAGTTCGTCGGCGCAGAATTCAAAATCAATCTCCCTGGCCTCGAACGTTTGCCGCAGGTAGGTGATCAGTTTCTCGCGAGTCTCTTCTTCGTTGGCGCCGATTCGGGCGCGCTCGCGCAGAGCAGGCGGCACGCGCAGGCGCGGGCTGTTGGCCACCAGCAAGTCCATCTCTTTGAGCCGCTCCAGGGTGATTTCGTTGCCGTTGCTGATCCAGGCCGGGTCGGAGGAGACACCGGGGGCGACCGCCGCTTTGGAGAGCGCGTCGCGTTCGGCGTTGGAGAGGGTGGAGTAGGCGAAGGCGTAGGCGCGTTCGATGCCGGATTGAACCGGGTCGGCAGAGAGCGGCTGGCTGGAGGTGAGGGTCGCGCGGACGCGGTCGAGGGGGACGCCGTTCTCGCGCATGGCGTTGGCCACAGTGATGATCGCCAGCGGTGTGTCGGCCAGGGCGGCGCAAACCAGGTCGAACGAGGCGCGGTTGACGTCGCTCAGGCTCAGGCCGGTCTTGCGGGCCAGAAGCAGAATGGAGTCTTCGCGAGCCAGCGGGCCGAGCTTGAGCAGCTGCGCGTCTTCGGTCGTCGCCGTTTTGGTGGAGGCGATGAGGAGCGCGCCTTTTGGAAAGAGATCGAGCAGAGTGGTGAGCGAGGCCGGGGGAAGGTTGAAGCCGTCGAGGAGGACGAGGGGCCGGGTGTTGCTCAGGTACGTCCGGGCCGTGGTCGCCGTCACTTTTAATTGCGGCTCGGACTCAAACAGGGCGTCAAACAGCCGCTGAATGAGGTCGCCCAGCCCCAGCGCCTCGCCGCCCTCGTCCACGCCTTCGACGATGACGACGCCGTTGGGCAACGACCTGGCCGCTTCGCCGTTGGCGGCTTGTTTGAGGAGCGCCGTCTTGCCCATGCCGTCGGGCGCGGTCACCAGCATGGCCTCACTGCGGGCGATAATCGCCTCTATTTCTTTTATTTCATTTTCTCTGCCGATGAAGCCGCGTGGGGCGCGCGGCGGCTGGGGGGCCGAGGCGCGCAGTTGCACGCGCGGCTCGGCCTCCTTGTAGATGATTGTGCCGTAGTTGGTGTTGACCTTGAAGTTGTGGTCGCCGACGAATATGTCGCCCTGGACGTTGCCGGTGACGGTGATGGCTGGGGCCGTAGCGGTTGCGGTCATGTTGATGAAAAGTCAAACGAGAAACGACAAACGTGAAGCGTAAAAAGTGTCGCTTCATTCCGAAAATCCGTGCTCTTTCTCTCTACTTCCACTCCACCCTCTCCCCGTTCGTGAACCGCCTCTTCAACTTCCCATTCCACACCGTCACCCCGCCCGAACCGGCTACCTCAAACTTGCCGCCTTGCTTCACGAGCGCCGTGTTCCCCTCGATGCCCAACAGAGTCTTCTTGCCGGCCAAAGTTCTCACCGCTTGCTTCAGCCCGTCGCCGAACTCGTCGTAGTGAGGCATGATGACACCGGGCACAAAGTTGAAGGCCGGTTGAAGCGGCCAGATGGTTGGGAAGCTGGGAATATTCTCGCCGAAGATCATCGCCCCGGCGCTACAGCCGGCCACCACGCCGCCGTTTTCCAACACGCCCGTGATCGCCGCCCAGGCCGCCGAGTCCTTCAACGTCTTGTAAAGATAACCGGGATTGCCGCCGGACAGGTAGACGAAATTGGCGGCGCGGATTTTAGCGGCGAGCGAGTCGTCATTGGCCGTCGCCCGGTCAATCACCTCAACCGCTTCGACCATTGCGCCCAACTTATTGAAGTGATCCACGCCAAGTTGAGACCAGTGAGCGATCATCTTCGGGCCTTCGGTTCCGGCGGCGGTGGGCAGGCAGGCCACCCGCGCCTCGCCGCTCAACCGGCTGAGGAGCAGACGATCCACCGGTTCCATCGGTTCCAAATATTCACCACTGCCGACGAGAGCTAGAGTTCCGTTCATCGAAACCTCACCGCAAAGGCGCGAAGGACACAAAGGAATCAAAGAATCTTCGCGCTCTTTGCGTCTTTGCGGTTAACTGTTTTTGTCCTCACCAGTCACATCGCCTTCGCCAATCGTGATCGAGCCGCTGTTGTCAATGCCGCCCTGGCGGACGTTCGTGGTGATGGTGGTGCCGTTGCCATGTATTATGCTACCGCCAACATTCCCGCCGACAGCTATGCCGCCGTGGCTTGCCGCCGCGCCAGAGCCAGCATTAAGAATAATATCTCCGCTTGTGCTCTTCAATAACTTTTCTAATTCGGCGACAAAACCAGTGTCAGCTTCGAGAACTTTCCTCAACTCTTTGCGGAAGGCGGCCTGGTTGTCTTCGTCTTTAGGATTGGCGGCCAAATCTTTAGCCGCTTCTTCGGCGGCGGGCTTGCCTTTGAACTTGTCGGCAATGGCCGCCCACAACTTGCCCATTTGATCAGGCAGTTTTTCGCCCACCTTCTCGGCAAGCTTCTCTCCGGCTTTGGCAACATAAGGCGCAAGCAGGGCGGTGGCGGCGGCGGCGAGAGTAGTTGGGTCCATGAAGGGCATCCTTTCTGCCGTGTATGTTAGATCAACGGGGCGGCTTTGGCAATGCAGAAAAATGCGAAGCCATCGAGTTCACGGACGCGAAGCGCGCAGATGGTTCTGAAACCTGCCCGTGACAATTTGTGCAAGCGGGCCACAACTTAAAAGCTGAAGCCGTGCTTGTTGCGGCGTTTGGAGTCGGCGTCCAATCGGTTGGGGTGAGAGACGCGGAGGAGTTGATCGGCTTGCGGCGCGTTGAGGGTGACGATCTTGCCGTCGAGCCAGCGCACTTCCACCTGCTCGATGTCTGAAGCCTTGCCCAGGCCGAAATGCGCCACCGGCTCCATTTGGCAAAGGTAACCGCTTCCGGCGTCAATCGCCCGGCGCTGAGTCCGGCCACCGGCGAGGACGGTGACGACAGCCCCACGGGCCGGAGCGCCCTGCTCGGTGAGCGGCAGAACGCGCAACCAGTGATGGCCGTTCTTCGGGGTGTGATACAGGGTGAGGGGTTGGGGAGCCGACTCGCCGTGGGCGACGAACAACTCCAGCCGCCCGTCGCCGTCAAAGTCGCCCACCGCCGCGCCGGTTCCCAGCCCTTCCGGCTCCAGCGCGTCGCCGATCCTCAGCTTTGTCCAATGGCCCTCTCGCAAACCAAACAACCGATTCGACTCGTCAATGTTGTTGAAGAAAATTTCTTCGTAGCCGTCGTTGTCAAAATCGGCGGCGAGCACGGTGCGCACCCGCGACGGCTCAGCCAGGGCCGGCGGGGCCACCTCGCGGAAATGGCCGTCACTCGCGTTGCTCGTTTGCACAAACAGGCGGTGCGGGCCTTCCCAGTTGCCGCAAACCAGGTCGAAGCGACCGTCGCCGTCGGCGTCCAGCACGGCCACGCCGCGGGCGTGCTCAAAAGCGTCGTCGAGGCCGTAGGCTCTGGCCGCCTCTTCATACTTGCCGTTGCCACGATTGACGAAGAGAAAATTGGGGCCGTTCTCGTTGCCGGCAAAAATATCCATGCGCTCCGACGCTAACGGCAGGGCCACCAGACTGCGCCCGCCAGTGACTAGACTCAACCCGGCCTGGTGAGCCACGTCGGCGATCTCGCCGTCTTCATTCAACTCGTAGAGGCGCATCGGGCCGCCGTAGTTGGCCACAAAGAATCCGTAACGCCCGTCGCCGTCGCGATCCACCGCCGCCACCGAGCGGCCGGCTGTAAGGTTGATGGCGGCCCGGTTACTGCTCACCGAAAACAAATCGAGCCAGTCATCGTCGCTAAAAACAAACAGGCGGTCGGCCAGCCGCTTCTGGCCGCCGAAGCTGTCGGTGTTGAGAATGTAAATCTCTTCGCGGCCATCGTCGTCAATGTCGGCGGCGGCCACGCCGATGGCTTGCCTGTTAGGATCGGCCAGGGCCTCGGTGGCTATGTTGACGAAGCCGGCGCCGTTCCACTTGAGCACCAGATTGGGGTAGCCGAACCCGGCGACGATCAACTCAAATGCGCCGTCGCCATCCACGTCGGTGACGGCAAGACCGTAGTTGAGTTGGCGGGGGTTGTGGAGCAGAAGGGCGCTCTGGTTGCTGAACATTGCGCGAATTGTATCACCAGACTCACCAACTCACCTTACACAATCGAAAGAGTCTGTGAAAACGCCGGAAACCCAAAACTTTGACGGACACTCCACCTGGTTTTCGGGAGTTGCATTATGAAAACTCGCGACTATAATCTTGTTATGTGATCTTGCTGGAACATAGGAAGGAGGATTTTGGATGGAGCAATACCTCAACCGCTTTCTAGACTCGTTGACCGCTGGGAAGAGCTACTCAGAAAACACCATCGCCGCCTACCTCAACGACCTCACCCAGTTTGTCGAGTATTTGCGAACACGCCCGACCGGCCCGGTGCTGGAGCCGCGCGACTGCACCCCGGACTTGCTGAAAGGCTACCTGGCCGACATGCAGGGGCGGGGTTATGCTTCGGCCACCGTCGCCCGAAAGGTGGCGGCGGTCAAATCGTTCTTCCACTTCCTTTCCACCCAGGGCATCCTCTCCGCCGACCCGACGCGCGGTCTTGAGTCGCCCCGGATCGAAAAGCGCGCGCCGCGCATCCTGACTCATGAAGAAGTGGAACACCTCCTGGCCGCGCCAATGCACGCCAGCGGCCCTAAAGCTCTGCGCGACCGCGCCCTGCTGGAACTGCTTTACGCCACCGGCATGAGAGTCACCGAAGTCGTCACCCTTGCGGTGGGCGACCTTGACCTCGATAAAGGCCATATCACCTGCCGGGGCAAGAACGGCAAACAGCGCCTCATCCCGATCCGCAACGAGACGACGATCACGTCGCTCAAAGAATATTTGCTTCGCTCGCGCCCCGGCCTGGTCAAAGAGACGCATGACCCGGCGCTCTTCCTCAACCATCGCGGGCAAAAACTTACGCGACAGGGCTTGTGGCTCATCATCAAAGCCTACGCCGACGCCGCCGGAATTTCTGCCGACGTGACTCCGCACACCCTGCGCCACTCATTCGCCAAGCACTTGCTGGGCACGGGTGAGAACATGCACCGCCTGCAGGAGTTGCTCGGCCACGCCAACTTATCCACCACCCTCATCTACGCTCAAACGGAGAAAACGAATGACTGAGACTTACACCCGCGCCCAATTTGATCAGGCGGCGGACTTTATTCGACAACGGACAAAACACAGACCGGCGGTCGGACTCGTGCTTGGCTCCGGCCTCGGCGGGTTAGCCGACTCGGTCGAAGAGGCCGACATCATCCCCAGCACCGACATCCCGCACTGGCCGCGCTCCACCGTTCACGGCCATTCCGGCCGGATCGTCATCGGCCAGGTGGAAGGGCAGACCGTGCTCGTTCAACAGGGGCGGGTGCATTTTTACGAAGGCCATTCGATGGCCACCGTCACCTTTCCGGTGCGGGCCATGCGCGCCCTGGGCATCCACACCCTCATCGTCACCAACGCCTCCGGCGGCATCAACGAAAACTTCAGCGCCGGCGACCTCATGCTTATCACCGATCACCTCAACCTCATCGGCATGGCCGGGTTCAGCCCCCTGCGCGGCCCCAACGACGACACCCTCGGCCCGCGTTTCCCCGACATGAAAGACGCTTACGATCCCGGCCTGCGGGCCAACGCTTTGCGCGCCGCCGAAGAAGCGGGGATCAAGTTGCAACAGGGCGTGTATGCTTGCCTGGCCGGGCCGTCGTTTGAAACACCCGCCGACCTGCGCTTCCTCAAACTCATCGGCGTGGATGCGGTCGGCATGTCCACCGTGCCTGAAGTGACTGTGGCCCGGCACGGCGCGATGAAGGTGCTGGGCATCTCAACCATCAGCAACATGGTGAACCTGAGCGGCGACAAGGAGACGACGCACGACGAAGTGCTGGAGACGGGCCGTCTCGTCGCTCCCCGCCTGACGGCGGTGTTGCGCGGCGTGTTGAAGAATCTTCCGAAGGGGTGACGCTCGCTACCAGACACCCAGTGTCTTTGCGAAGCACCGGAGCGAAGCGTAGGGGCGCGAAGCGGCACTTGGTGTCTGGCGGTAAGATTTGGCAGGATGAATGGCCGACGCGATTCTATGGATCGCCCGCAATCAACAATGGATATATCTGGCACTGATTTTGGCGGGAGCATGGCAACTGTGGCGGTGGTGGCGGGCACAGCGGCGGTTGCAGTTCACCTACTTTGGCGTTGAACGCGAAGCCCTGATCAGTTCTCGTGGTCGAGCAACCGCCCTGGCGTTCTTTGTTCTGACTCTGATGGCCGCCGTCTTGTTGCTGAACGTCTTCATTGCGCCCAATCTCACCGAGCTGTTCGGCGTCCCGCCCACTCCCACCTCATCGCTCCCCACCCACACGCCGGCTCCCACCTGGACTCCTTTCTTCATCCTCCCCGGCCTCGAATCGCCCACTGCCGAAGTCGCCGACTCGCCGCTCGCCACCCGCACTCCGGTTCCGGCAGCTGGCTCCGGTTGCCTGAATCCCAATGCCACCATTGACAGCCCGATCCCTGGCGCAATTCTTGCAGGCGAGGTGGAAGTGCGCGGCACGGCAAGCATTGAAAATTTTGCTTTTTACAAAGTAGAGATTTCAACGCTGGGCGAGAACTGGTTGCCGGTGATCACTTCCCAGCTTGATCCTAACGACAATACGCGAACCCTGCCCGTTGTAGATGGTTTGTTGGGAACATGGGATACCCGCCTGCAAGAACCGGGCGCTTACGCCCTGCGCCTGGTGGTGGTTGACGCCGCCGGCCAGAACCCGGAGCCTTGCACCATCCCGATCATCATTCAAGAGCCGCTTCCACCCACGCCGACGCCCTGATCTCCATCCTTGAGCCTGTTTAATAAATGCTCCCCAACCGCGAGGACGCGGGCGAAGAGCAATTTTCAAACAGGCTCTCAGCCGCGACTCAAGGTATACTTTCTGCAGAGCGAATTGCCAATTCGCTCTGCAACTTCATCACCTATGTCCACCTCCGAACGTTATCCCATCACCGTCCGCCCCGGTTCAGCCGATGACCTGAACGCCATCGCCGCATTTGATCACAGCTACAGCACCGACTACGTGTGGCAAATGGATCACCGCGACGAAGATAATCAGATCAACATCACCTTCCGGCAAGTGCGCCTGCCGCGCTCGGTGCGCGTGGCCTACCCGCGTGACCTGGAAACGCTGGCCGCCGAGTGGCAGGGGCGGCGGCTGTTCATCGTCGCCGAGGCGCGTGGCGACGTGCATGGCTACCTCACCGTCGCCGACAGCGCCGTCAGCGGCACCGGCTGGGTGTCTGAGTTTGCGGTGGAGCGCAAAGTGCGGCGGCAAGGGCTGGGCACGGTGCTGATCACTTCCGCCGCGCACTGGGCGCGCAAGGCAAAATTGCAACGCCTGATCGTCGAAGTCCAATCCAAAAACTACCCGGCTATTTCCTTCTGTCAAAAACATGGCTTCGCCTTTTGCGGCTACAACGACCGTTACTTTGTCAACCAGGATATTGCTCTGTTCTTTGGCTTGTCTCTGAAGTAAAACGTCAAACGACGAACGTCAGGCGTGCTTCACGTTTGTCGTTTGACGCTTCATGACTCTGAATGTCTCTCCCCGATTTATTGCTCACCCTGTCCAACATCCTCGCCTCCTTCAACCAGATTCTGACGGCGGCGATTGTAGTGACGGCCTTCTCGCTCCTGCTCTACAGCCTCACCTTCAACTTGCACGATCGGGTAGCGCGCTCGTACAGCGTCATGCTGGTGGCGATTTCAATCGTCTACCTGGGCGATGTGGTGGCCTCGATCAACACCGCCGCCACTGCCGCCGAACCCTGGCTGAGGTTTCAGTGGCTGGGCATTGTCTTCTTGCCGCCAACCTATCTTCATTTTTCCGACGCATTGCTGGCGACCACCGGCCTGCCCTCTCGCGGCCGGCGGCGGGTGGCCGTTCGCCTGGCTTATCTGGCCGGAATGGCCTGGGTGGCGCTGGCCGCCTTTACTGAAGCGCTGGTGGCCGAACCAGCCATTGAAGGCCGCGCTCAACAACTTTTGCCGGGGCCGCTCTTCCTGCTCTTCGCCGCTTTCTTTGCCTTAGGCTCCACCGTTGCCTGGACGAATCTATATCGCGCTTACCAGCGGTGTCTCACGGCCACCACCCGCCGCCGCATGAATTACCTTATGGTTGCCTCGGTGGCGCTTCCCTTGAGCGTCTTTCCCTATTTGCTCATCATCGGCGGCTCGGCGGCGATCCTTCACCCGTTCATCTTCTGGGTCTTCTCGGTGATTGGCAACCTGATCGTCGGCGCGATGCTCACGCTCATGTCTTACACCGTCGCCTTTTTTGGCACCGCCCAGCCGGATCGCGTCATCAAAGGCCGCCTCTTCCAGTGGCTACTGCGTGGGCCATTTGTGGCCTCCATTGCCCTGGCGGTGTTGGTGCTCACCAGCCGGGCCGAGCGTTGGTTGGGCCTGGAACAGTCGCAGGCCGTGCCGTTGGCCGTGATCGGCGCTCTGCTTCTTTTGCAATATGTGATCACCCTCGTTCGCATCCCGCTGGAAAGGCTGTTGTTCTACGGCGGCGGGGCCGACCGGGCCGACCTTCAGCGGTTGCAGATTCTGGAAGAGCGATTGCTCACCGCCGGCGACACCCGCCAGTTTTTGGAATCAGTGGTGGCCGCCGTGTGCGACCTGCTGCGTGTCCAATCGGCGTTTGTGGCCGTGGTTGGCCCGGACGGGGCGCGACTGGAAGCGAAGGTGGGGCCGGATGAACTGCCCGCCAACAGCAGTGAATTGACTCGGGCGGTGATGAAGAATGGCTCGGCGGCGGCGCTGGGGAACGGCGATTTGTTTGTGTGGGAACACTACTGGGTTTTGCCGCTTCACGCCCAGAGCGAAGAAGAAGGCCTGGCCCAGCCCAACGAAATACTCGGCCTGCTGGCCCTGCGCGCCCGCGCCCCTCAACCCGACTTGACCGCCGACGAAGTGAGGACCCTGCAAGCCCTGGCTGAGCGCGCCGCCGCCGCCCTCGAAGACCGCCGCCTGCAGGAACAGGTATTTGCCGCCCTCGACTCGTTGTTGCCGCAAGTGGATCGCTTACAACGTTTGCGGGCCGCGGCCCGTTACTCCTCGTCGCAAGTGTTGGAGCCAGACCCGGCCGGCGACTCGAACCTGGCGCAGTATGTGCGCGACGCGCTCACTCAATACTGGGGCGGCCCCAAGCTCACTCAAAGCCCGCTCCTGCGCCTCAAAGTAGTCGAGCGCGCCCTGAAGGAACACGACGGCAACCCCGCCAACGCCCTGCGGGCCGTGTTGCACGATGCCATCGAGCGCATCAAACCCGAAGGCCAGCGCAAATTTACCGCCGAGTGGATTCTCTACAACATCCTGGAACTGAAGTTTATGCAGGGCAAACGCGTGCGCGAGGTCGCCCTCAAGCTGGCCGTGAGCGAAGCCGACCTGTACCGCAAACAGCGAGTCGCTTTCGAGCAGGTGGCTCAAGCCATTTCAGAAATGGAAAATGAAATGAACAACGGCGCCGCTCAAGACGTGGACTACTCGGTGGCTGGCTGAGACTCCCTCCCTTGCGCGGTGCAGTTCCGCGCGGGAGAGGGCCGGGGTGGGGGGCGTTTGGCTTTTGCCCCGGCCAAATGTACAATACCAACCGCCGAGTGCTTTGCGCCGGCGGTTTTTACTATGGCAAAGAAAACGTCCTCCAAACAATTTCAGCGCGAAGTTCCGCCGGAGCAGCTGCCCCTGCCCACCCTCTCCCGTTGGCAGAAGATTCTGCTGGCCCTGACCCGCCTGGCTCAAGGTATTGCCCGCCACGGCGCCGACATCGTCGCCGTGCTTCTGCTGGCTCTAGCCTTCATTGCCTTTCTGGGCCTCTTCAACCTCACCAACGGTTGGGCCGTCGTCTGGCTCTCGGACGCCCTCACAAGCTGGCTGGGATGGGGGGCCGTTGCCGCCCCGCTCTCGGCGGCAGGCATTGCCGTAGCCCTGCTGGCCGACAACTTTGGCCGTTCGGTCGTCATCAACTGGTGGCGCATCATCGTCGGCGAAGTTGCCTTTGCCTGCGGCCTGGCCCTGTTGCAACTGCAACTGGGGACAACGCTGGCGGCGGCCTCACTTGGAAATGGCGGCGGCATCGTCGGCTGGTCGCTGGGTCTGGTATTCGCCGACGTGCTGGATGGGGCGGCCCGTCCCGCCCTCGGCCTCCTCTTTTTACTCTGCGCCGCCTTTGCCGCCGGGCTGACTCCGAGCCGGATTTTGCAATGGCTGATCCGATTACAGGCCCGCCTCAACGGCGAAGACTTTGACGACCAGCCCCGGACGGTGGTGACCGTCACTGCGCCCAAAGCCAACACGCTTGTCCTCGACCGGCCTCGTGAGAAGATCAAATATACCAAACGCTTCACCGTTGAACAGCCCAAAGACGCAAAACCGGCCAAGACCAAAAAGCGCGATGCGCGACTGCCCGGCTTGGAGATGCTCGAAGATGGCGGCCCGGGCAAAATATCGGAAGCCGACATCAACCGCAACGCGGCCATTATCGAAAAGACCCTGGCCGACTTTGGCGTTCCGGCCAAAGTGATTGATTTCAAGACCGGGCCGTCGGTGACGCAGTTTGCGGTGGAGCCGGGTTACCACGAGCGCGGCGAGGAACGCAAATACAAAGTGCGCGTGGCGCAAATCTCTTCGCTGGCGAACGACCTCTCGCTGGCGCTCTCGGCCAGCCCGATTCGTATTGAAGCGCCCGTGCCCGGCCACTCCTACGTTGGCATTGAAGTGCCCAACCGCAAGACGACGAATGTGGGTTTGCGCGGCGTGATGCAGTCGGAAGACTTTGCCCGTATTAATTCGCCGCTGGCAATTGCTCTGGGGCGCGACGTGTCCGGCTCGGCCCTGGCCGCCGACCTGGCGAAGATGCCCCACCTGCTCATCGCCGGCACCACCGGCTCCGGCAAGTCGGTGTGCATCACGTCCATCATCACCGGCCTCATCGTCAACAACACGCCCGAAGATTTGCGGCTGGTGATGATCGATCCGAAGATGGTGGAGTTGGTGCGCTTCAACGGCCTGCCGCACCTTTACGGCAAAGTGGAAGTGGAACTGGATCGGATTGTGGGCACGCTTCGCTGGGCCACCCGTGAGATGGATCGCCGCTACAAATTGCTGGAGAGCGCCCAGGCTCGCGACCTGGCCGCCTACAACCAGAAAACAAAACGCAGCGGCGAACGCCTGCCACGCATTGTGATTTTGATTGACGAACTGGCCGACCTGATGTTGTTGGCTCCCGATGAGACTGAAAAGACTCTGGTGCGGCTGGCGCAAATGGCGCGAGCGACGGGAATGCATTTAGTGGTCGCCACGCAACGCCCCAGCACCGACATCGTCACCGGCCTGATCAAGGCCAACTTCCCGGCCCGCATTTCGTTTGCGGTGGCCTCTGGCGTGGATAGCCGGGTGATTCTGGACACACCCGGCGCGGAGTCGTTATTGGGCAAAGGCGACATGCTGTTCCTCTCGCCCGAAGCCGCCGGGCCTACCCGCTTGCAAGGCTGTTTCGTAAGTGACCGCGAAGTGGAGAAGGTGGTGACGTTTTGGAAAGAGCAGGAGATTGAAGAGGACGAGCCGGCGGAGGAAGAGAAGAGAGAAGAGGGAAGAGAGACGGCGAAGCCGCTGGCTGTTGGAAACGCGCCCTGGGACGATATGCTGGCTCGTGAGGCCGTTGTCGAAGACAAAGATTCGCAGATCGAGCAAGCCATCGCCATCGTCAAACAATACGGCACGGCCTCGGCCAGCCTGCTCCAGCGCAAGATGCGGATCGGCTACCCGCGCGCGGCCCGGCTGATGGACGAACTGAAGGAGATGGGTATTGTGGGCCGCGAGCAAACCGGCGGCAAGACGCGCGAGGTGTTGATCGAGAAAAACGACGATCCGATTGGGCGGCGGGCGAGGATTATTGGCGGGGAGGATGACGAGTAACAGGCCCCAACTTCCAAAATCCAAATCCCAAAGATGTCGCCACTCTTCTTTCGCTTCCTCATCTACGGTTGCCTCGGCTGGTGCGGCGAGATTTTGTTTACCGCGCTCGGCGACCGCCTCACCGGGCAGGTTCGCAATTGGCTCTTGATGGGCCACACCTCCATCTGGTATTTCCCCATGTACGGCAGTATTGTCTTTTTATACGAGCCGCTCCACGACCTTCTGCGCCCGCAGTTCTTTTTGATTCGAGCGGTTGTCTACCTCATCGGCTTTTGGCTCATTGAATATATTGGCGGCTGGCTGATCTGGAAGTTGACCGGCCACAAACCCTGGGATTACACCCACTCGCCCGGCGGTAGTTTGCATGGCCTCATCCGCTGGAACTTCGCCCTCGTCTGGCCGCTGTATGGCCTGGCCCTCGAACCATTTCATGATTTTCTGGTGCGGGTGACGCCGATGCTGTTGCAGGCGATGAGGGGGTAAGTCATGAATTACGAAACAGCCGGTAGGGTCACTCTCCCCAAAATCGGCTTCGGCACCTGGAAGATCGGCGGCGAGAGTTCGCCCGACCGCGCCCGCGACGCCTGGTCGCTGGCGGCGTTGCGCTCGGCGCTGGAACTGGGCTACACCCACTTCGACACGGCGGAGATGTATGCCGCCGGCCACGCCGAAGAACTGCTGGGCCGGGTGGTGCGCGAGTCGAAGATTGAACGCGACGCCCTGTTCATCACTTCCAAAGTGACGCCGTCGAATTTGCAATATGATCGGGTCTTGCGTTCATGCGAGGCCAGCCTGCGCCGCCTCGGAATGGATTATCTTGATCTGTATCTCATCCACTGGCCCGGCGCCGGGATGCGGCTTGAAGAGACATTCCGAGCTTTGAATAAGCTGGTCAGGGACGGCAAGGTGCATCATCTGGGCGTGAGCAACTTTGATTTGAAATTGCTCAAGCAGGCTCAGGCATTATCGGAAACGCCGATCCTTACGGATCAAGTGCCCTACAGTTTGTCGGATCGGTCATATGTGAAGAACGGCGTCCTGGCTTACTGTCAGCAAAGTAATACGCCTTGCGTGTTCACAGCCTACTCGCCTGTGGAAGAGGGGAATCTCAAAGTGACGGCTGTGCTTCAGGCCGTTGCCAAAACACATCAAGCCACCCCGTATCAAATCGCCCTGGCGTGGGTGGCGGCTCAACCGCGCGTGATCACCATTCCCATGTCGGCCAACCCCAAACATCAAGCCGAGAATCTGGCCGCCGCCGAGATTGCGCTGAGTTCGGCGGAGATGGAACAACTCAATCAGTCAGGATGATTATTTCCAATGAACCATCTTCCCTCCGGCACCGTCACCTTCCTCTTTACCGACATCGAAGGCAGTACGCCGCTCTGGGAGCGCGAGCCGGAGAAGATGACTGTCGCGCTCGAACGCCACCATGCCCTCCTGCGGGCCGCCATTGAGTCCAACGGCGGCCAGGTGTACAAAATCATCGGCGATGCTTTTCAAGCCGCCTTTGCGGCTCCGGCTCAGGCAATTGAGGCAGCAGTGATCGCCCAACGCGGTTTGACTTCGGAACTATGGCCCACGAGCACTCCGGTTTGTGTGCGCATGGGGTTGCATATCGGTCAGGCTGAAGCGCGCGGCGACGATTACGCGACGACTCATACCCTCAATCGCGTCGCCCGAATTATGTCGGCCGGGTACGGCGGACAGATTCTGATCTCGGTGGAGGTCGCCGATCTGGTGCGCAGTTATTTACCCGCCGGAGTGACGTTTCGAGACATGGGAGAGCATCGCATGAAACTGGACTTTATCCATTTAGTGGACAAGAACGAAAGGGCAGAGTAAGCTGGCTTTCCGACGAAGGAGAAGCCAAATGTTCACTCTGCCCAACGACATTATGCCTGTGATCGGGGCGTTTCGACAAGTGTTCAGTGAACGGG
>JACPWC010000034.1 GCA_016197225.1 Chloroflexota bacterium | reverse complement strand
GATCGGCCAGCGCCTGGAGCGCGACACGCGGGCCGAACTGTACGCCAGCCTGCTCGGCAAGAGCATGACCTTTCACGGCTTCCAGCCGGTGGGCGACATCATGGCCCGCGCCACCAACGACGTGCGCGAGATCAACCTGATGCTCAACCCCGGCTTCAACCTGGTCGTCGGGTCGGCCATGTTTTTGCTCATGCCGCTCGCCTTCGCGCCGGGCATTCACTGGTCGCTGTTCGTTGCGCCGCTTTTCTTCTGCGTTACCTACGTCTTCGCCCTGGCCGGTTACGTGCGCGAACTTTCGCCCGTCACCGACTCGGTGCGCCGGAAGTTCGGCGCGCTCAACACCCGTCTCTCAGAGGCGCTGGACGGTATTGAGATCGTGAAAGGCGCGGCCCAGGAGCCGCAGGAGATCGAACGCTTCGAGCGCAACGCGCAGGCTTATCGCGACGAGACGGTGCGTCAGGGCGACATCGAGGCCCGCTTCCTGCCCTTGCTTCTGCTTGGCTTCACCGAGACCGCCGGCTTTTTGCACGCGCTTCTGCTTCACCGCACCGGGCAGATTGACACCGGCGGCGTAGTCTCGTTCATGGTTCTGCTTCAACTGTTCGGCTTCCCGGCTTTCGTCTCGCTCTTCGCCTACTCGCAAGTCTCGCTGGGCTTGGCCGGAGCCAAACGCATTTTGCAACTCATCACCACCGAGACCGAACTCGACGAGAACAAGGAAGGCTATGCGGCCCCGATTCAGGGGGCGATTGAATTTCGGGATGTGTCGTTCGGCTACGCCGCCGCAGGCGGCCCCGACTCGCCCGTGCTGGAAAACGTCTCGTTCAAGGTAGAACCCGGCCACACGGTCGCCATCGTCGGCCAAACCGGGGCCGGCAAGAGCACGCTGTCCAAGTTGGTCAATCGAATCTACGAAGCTACATCCGGCCAGGTCTGCGTGGATGGCGTGGACGTGCGCGATTGGAACATCGAGTCTCTACGCCAGCAAATTTCGATCATCGAGCAGGACATCTTTTTGTTTTCGCGCACGGTGGCCGAGAACATCGCCTTCGGTTGCCCCGGCGCGACTCAGGCGCAGATCGAGCAGGCGGCGCGCGAGGCGCAGGCGCACGATTTCATCATGGGCTTCAAAGACGGTTATCAGACCGTGATCGGCGAGCGGGGCGTGACTCTCTCCGGGGGACAGCGCCAGCGCCTGGCCCTGGCCCGGGCCTTCCTCACCAACCCCCGCATTTTGATCCTCGACGACTCGACCAGCGCGATTGACTCGGCCACCGAAGATCAGATTCAGCGGGCCATCGAGCACGCCGCCGAGGGCCGCACGACGATCCTCATCACTCACCGCCTCTCGCAAATTCGTTGGGCCGATCAGATCGTGGTCTTACGCAAAGGCCGCGTCGCCGCCGTTGGCGACCACGCGACGCTGATGCGCGAGAGCGAGCCATACCGGAGAATTTTTACGCGGTATGAGGCGTTGGGGACGTAGCGCATAAGAGTATGCTAAGGTTTCATCTCAACCCATTTCTTGTGAGGCTTGTCGGTAACCATATTCGGCTTGGTTTGGCTGTAACTACCCTTATCGCTTTGGGACTGGGTATCACGATCTTGGCGTACGGTATATGGGCCTTCGATATAAGATTTGCCTTGATGTGCCTTGATCCTATGGATTGTAGTCTCCGGCCTCTGTCGTGGAAGATTTGGGCATCGTCTGTAATTAACTTGTCTGACACTCTAGTGGTGCTATCAGTTCTACTGATCCTCTTTGTGCCTGGTGTGATTATCCTTATTGCCATGAGTTTTACCACACGATACATTATCAGCGCCGATGCTGAACTTGTTCGGCTAACGGCACTTCTAGAACACAGCATGGTCTCTGGTTATACATTTGCCGTGCTTTATCGTGCTCGATACTTGCTTGCCCTTTCGCTCGCTATGACACCAGCGTTGATGTTGATAGTGTCTTCGGCGTATCGGTCAAAGTATTTTATCTGGCATGCGGTTGAGTTTCTCAGAAATGATGTGTGGCTCGCCTATTGGAGCGAAAGGCCCCATTATGGAACTTTGATCGTTTCCTCAAGTCAAGAAAACTTGCTGGCTTGGCTGATATGGGTAGGTGGCATGTGGGGTCTGAACTGGCTGGCCGCGTCTTCAGGTGTTGCTCTTGCTATCAAGCGGCAGTTTTTCTTAGGTAACATCATTGCCCCTTTGTTCTTGTTGACAGTTGCATTGTGTCTGATGTGGGTGTTTATTTCTGCTGAATTAACAGCATCGGAATCTGTGTTGTTTCGTAATGCACTCTTGCCGGCTTTATCGTACCCGCTTGCCTTTGCAGTGATACGCCTCGCCAGCCGTTGGATGCGCCGTACCTGACGATTGACGTTTCACGTATGACTCTCTTCACCAATCCTCTCCTCACCCGCCTCACTGCCAAGCCCTCCCGGCTCTCCGCCCGCGTCTGCTTCTGGCTGGCGTTTGGTTTGGGCGTTTCCACTCTGCTGGTGAGCACTCAACTCTTTCTGGCCGATCACAATTCAAACTTCCGCACACCGATCTATTTACTGCCCATGCTGTTCGCGGCGCTGGCGGCGGCTGTGCCGCCCATTGTGGCTCTGATCGCCGGGAGCCTCACCGCCCGAAACGTGAGCGATGGCAGTTACGAGTTGCTCACGACCACCACCCTCTCCGACGCCTCCATCGTGCAGGGCTACGTCTTCGCCGCGCTCTATCGCGCGCGTGGCCTGCTGGCTCTGGCCGTCGGCCTCGCGCCGCCGCTGGTGGTGGGCATGTTGGACTCGGCGCTTCACGCCTCACTCTTCCTGTGCCGCGTCAATCATTTTTATCACACCGGCGACTACAACCCGCGAATGGATTACTCGGTCTGCGCCATGCCGTCGGCCAGTGTCGGCCTGACGTGGCTGTTGATTGCCCTGGGACTGTGGGGGCTGAACCTGTTGGCGGCGGCGCTGGGCGTGGGCCTGGCCCTGCGCTGGCGGAATCCGCTCGTCGTCGCTACCTTTGCGCCCCTCGCCGCCCTTCTCTTGCCGCTCAGCTTCTTTTGGCACTGGCAGATTCCCAACTCACTCAAAACGCTGGACGTGATGCTCTGGCTCTTCGACCTCACTCTGGTGGACGCCGCCAAGTGGCAGATCAGCTTCCTCTTCATGCTCGCGCCCTACGCTCTCACCCTTGCCCTCCTTCACTCCTCTCAACGCTGGACTCGACTCCACCAATAACCAATAACCAATAACCAATTCTCCAATCCTCTAACTTCTCTCTTCCCCCTCATGGCCTCCATCTTCTCCGCCCTCGACACCGAAGCCTACGACCGCCAGTACACCGACTCGCAACTGCTGGCGCGAATCGCCTCTTACCTTGAATCGCAACGCGCCCGCGTGCTGGGCGTGGCCTTGCTCACCACCGGCGTCGCCCTGGTGGACATCGTTCAACCTTTCGTGGCTGTTCGGGCCGTGAACGCCCTGTCTCAAAAACCGAGCCTGGCTTTTATTATCGGACTGGTCGGCATCATCCTCTTCACCCGCATCTTCTCGTGGACGCTCAACCTCTTTCGCCGTCGGCTCACCGCCCGCGCCATCGGCGACCTGGTGCTGGGCCTGCGCCTCGACGCCTTCCGCGCCGCCACCGGGCACGACCTCTCGTTCTACGACGAATTCAAAACGGGCCGCATCCTCAGCCGCATCACCTCCGACACCCAAGATTTCGCTCAGGTCATCACCCTGGTCACCGACCTCTTCAGCCAGGTACTCGTCGTCGTCATCCTTTCAGCAGTGCTGTTCTTCATCAACTGGCAACTCGCGCTGATGCTGATCGGCTTCATGCCGGTTGTGCTGGTGCTGGCCCTCAGCTTCCGGCGGCTGGCGCGCTACGTCACCCGCCAGGGCAACCGGGCCATGGCCAACGTCAACGCCGCCATTCGCGAGACGATTGCCGGGATCAGCGTCGCCAAAAATTTCCGCCAGGAGGGCACGATCTACGACGAGTTCACCGCCGTCAACGCCCAGTCGTACCTCATCAACATCCGGCGCGGCTTCGTGCTGTCCAACATCTTTCCGGTTCTCAACGCCCTGGCCGGCCTGGGCACGTCGGTGCTGGTGTATTTTGGCGGGCTGGCCGTCGGGGCGGGGGCGGTGTCGGTGGGTTCGTGGTATCTGTTCATCACCAGCCTCGATCGCTTCTGGTTTCCGGTCACCAACGTCTCCGCCTTTTGGAGCCAGTTTCAGGCCGGCCTCTCCGCCGCCGAGCGCGTCTTTGCCCTCATTGACGCCGAGCCGCGCGTGGTGCAAACCGATGGCCAACCTGTCGAACGCCTGCGCGGCGAAATCAAATTCGTCAACCTGGGCTTTCAGTATGGAAAACAGGAAACGATCCTGCGCGACTTCTCGCTCACCATCCGGCCCGGCGAGAACATCGCCCTCGTCGGCCACACCGGCGCCGGCAAATCGTCCATCGTCAAACTCATCGCCCGCTTCTACGAATTTCAAACCGGTGGACTGCTGGTGGACGGGCGCGACATTCGCTCTTTCGATCTTGGGCAGTATCGCAAACAACTCGGCATCGTCTCGCAAGTGCCTTTTCTTTTCTCCGGCACGGTGGCCGACAACATTCGTTACGCCCGATCAGAAGCAAGTGATCGTGAAATCGAATCGCTGGCGCGGCGGATTGGCAACGGCGAGTGGCTGGAGACTCTGCCTGACGGCCTGGCGACCGACGTGGGCGAACGGGGTGGCCGCCTTTCGATGGGGCAACGTCAACTTGTGGCCCTGATGCGAGTGTTGGCGCAGAAACCGGCCATCTTCATCCTCGACGAAGCCACGGCCAGCATTGACCCGTTCACCGAGTCGCAAATTCAAGAGGCGCTCGACCTGATTCTGGCCAACAGCACTTCAATTTTGATTGCCCATCGCCTCTCCACTGTCCGCGCCGCCGACCGGATCATTGTCCTCAAGCAAGGCGAGATCATCGAAGAGGGCAACCACAAATCGCTCATGGCCGGCGGCGGGCATTATGCCGAACTGTATAACACTTACTTTCGGCATCAGAGTCCCACTTATAAACCGGCCCCGGCCAAACTTTTGATAGAATAGCCCACATGAACAAAACCGAACTCCTCAACGCCCTCAAAGTCGAACGTGAAAAACTCTTGCAAGCCATTGCCAGCCTGACCGATGAAGAACTGGCCACAGCGCCGGTGATGGGCGAGTGGACGATCAAAGACCTGCTGGCCCACCTCACTGTTTGGGAATCGGAACTGGTGACTCTGCTGGCCTTCGCCCGGCAGGGCAAACGCCCGGCGAATGTTCAGGGCCTCAGCGGAGACATTGAAACCCTCAACGCCAAGTGGTACGCCGAATACAAGAACCGCCCGCTCGACCGCGTGCTGGCCGACTTCCACGGCGTCCACAAGCAAATCATCCGTCAAGTTGAGATGTTTACCGACCAGGATTTGGCCGAGGCTAAAAAATTCCCCTGGCTCAAAGGCGAGCCGTTGTGGAAAATCGTCGCCGACTACAGTTTTGCCCACGAAGCCGAACACACCGTTCATATCCGCGAATGGCGTGAACAACATCATCGCAACGCATGATCCCTCATCTTCAACGCCGAGTTGAGGGCGAAGAGGTGGGCGGCGGCGGTGATGAGAAGCAGAGCCACAAAGCCAAACCGGGCCACCACCAGGCCACCCAGCCCGCTGGAAAAAAGCACCAGGCCAAGAAACGAGTTGGTGAAACCGAGGTAGAGGGTGCGTTCTTCGTGCGGGGCGATGTCGAGCAGCAGGCTTTGCCCGGCCACGCCCAGGCCCGACTCGCGAATGCCCGAAATGGCGAAGACCGGAACCAGCCAGAGCGAGGCCGCCCAGCCGTTGAGACGGAGCGGGGCGGCCAACAGGGTGAGGAGCAGAACCAGGCCGGTCATGGACACGCCGGCCCAAACCGCCAGAGTCATCGTGTTGCGGTTGCCCAGCCGGGCTGAGAATCGGGCAAAGAAAATGTTGGCTAGCAAATTGACGAGGGTGAACACGCCGAGGTAGACGCCGATCATCTCCAGCCGGCCGCCGAGTTGTTGTTGCACGTATACAGCAAAGAACGGCGTGGCCGCGCCGGCGATCATCAGCGCCGAGCGCAGGGAAAGAAAATGCCGGAAGTTGTGATCGGCCTTGAGGAGGTGCGTTGCGCGTTTGAGTTGCGAGAGGACGGAAACGGGCGGGCGCAGATCATGATCCGGCGGCTCTTTGATACTGGAGAAGGCGAGCAGGCCGAGCGCGCCGGAGGCGAGGGCCAACGCAAACAATGCGCCAAAGTTGTAGGGGAACTTGAGCGGGCTGGACTCGGAAATGAGCCAGGTGACCAGGACACTGCCGCCCAGCCCGGCCAGGCCACCGGCGGCCAGCCGCCAGGCAAAGAACTCGCCGCGCCGCCGGGCCGGGATGGTTTTGCTCACGACTTCCAGGAACGAGAGGCCGCTAAAACCGGAGGCAATGGTCGTCAGCCCGAATAATATGAAGAAGGCCAATAGCAACCCGTTGGGGTCTTTGATTAGAAAGACGGCGGCCACCAGTAATGTCCATAAAGCGACTCTGATGAGGGCGACGAACTGATAGAGCCGGATTTTGAGCGGCCAACTTTGCAGGAAGCTGGACACCCAGAGTTGAGGCAAAAACCAGCCGCCCTCGTTGAGGGGAATCAACAAGCCGAGCCAGATGGCTGAAGGGGTAAGATGATTGACAAAGGCCGCCAGCACCAGCGTGGGATCCATGAGCTTGTCGGCGATGAGGAAGAGGAGGCCGTTGAGGACGCCCAGCCGGAAGCTTCGCCTAGCTTCGCGTATCGCAACAGACTTATCTTCCATTAACACGGGCGGAGTATAACATGGAGACTATAGACACTTGGTGTCTGAGAGGTCATTGACTCTCTTCTTTCATAAGCCTAGAATCAACCCGGACTTCCGAACATTATTAAACCTTATCGGGAATAACATTATGACGCTCCCCAACCGCGTCCTTGTTTGTGGTTGGCCGCCGGCGAGGACGCGGGCTATGAGCTTATTTCCGATAAGGCCTATTGAGTTGTGGCTCTTCCGGGTTTAACGGGATTTTTTAACGCAAAGCCGCAAAGTTGCCAAGGCGCAAAGAAAAACCAGTTTATTTCTTAGCGGCTTTGCGCCTTAGCGCCTTTGTGTTAAGGGTTTTCACACTCAATCTGGTAGAGCCTAAGTTGTTAGAGGCCTGAATAGCGAAGTGCTATAGTATTACCCCGCAAGAACTGCGCTGGCCGCGAAGATTATTGGACGCGGACGCAGATAAAGAAAAAAATCAGCGTTTATCAGCGTTCATCTGCGTCCTAAAGCCTTCTGGTTGCGGCTGGAAGCCGCGCTATGGACTACAAAGACTATTACACGACACTCGGGGTGAGCAAAACCGCCAGCGAGGCCGAACTCAAGTCGGCCTTTCGCAAACTGGCGAAGCAATATCACCCCGACAAAAATCCCGGCGACAAAAAAGCCGAGGAGAAATTCAAAGAGATCAACGAAGCCTACGAAGTGCTGGGCGACGCGGCCAAACGCGCCAAGTACGATCAGTTGGGCGCGCAGTATCAACGTTACCAACAATATGGCGGCGACCCGCGTGGTTTCGACTGGAGCCAGTGGGCGGCGCAGGGCGGGCGCGGGCAACGGGTTGACTACAGTGATCTGTTTGGTGGCAGCGGCGGCTTCTCCGATTTCTTCAATACCATCTTTGGCATGTCGGGCGCCGGGACGCAGACTCGGAGCGGGAGGCGGCGCGCGCCGGCTCAGACTCGCCAGGCCGAAGAATACCCGGTGGACATCACGCTTGAAGAGTCGTTGCATGGCACTCAACGTACCCTGGAGAAAGGCCAGCGGCGGCTGGAGGTGAAGATTCCGCCGGGCGCGAAGGCGGGAACCAAAGTGCGGGTGGTCGGCGAGGGCGTTCCGGGCCTCAACGGGGCGCCCGGCGATTTGCACTTGGTGGTCACGCTTCTCGAACACCCCAAGTTCAAGGTGCGCGAAGGCGGCCCGGACCTGCAGACCGACGTGGCGGTTGATCTTTACACGGCGGTGCTGGGCGGGCAGGTGCGCGTGTCCACCCTTGAGGGCAACGAAGTTTTGCTCACCGTGCCGCCTGAAAGTTCCAGCGGGCAGACAATGCGCTTGCGCGGCAAAGGCCTGCCGGTTCTGCGCGAGCCAAAGACGCGCGGCGACTTGTACGCGCGCCTGCTGGTGCAAGTGCCCAAGAAGTTGAGCGACGAAGAGAAAGCGTTATTCAAGACGCTGGCTGATCTTAGAAAGAAAGAGGCGTAATTAAGACCTGTCAGGTCTGGCGCAGAATCTGAATATCGCAGACAGTTTGCTGAGACCTGACAGGTCTTTGAACCGGTGTTGACATACTTTGCCATGAAACCAAAATTGCGATTGATCGTTGCCTTGCTTGCGCCGGCCATGCTGGCTTGTAGTCTCACGACCTTAGCGCCGACAGCCTCGCCACTGCCGACAGTGGCCCCGCCCGTCGTCGCCGCGCCGACTCTGATTCCGATTGTCGCGCCCACGGTTGCCCCGGTTGTTATTGATCCGGCTGCCGAACAGCAGTTGTACGTTGATCTGTATCATCGCGTGAATCCGGCCATCGTCTCTATTCGCGCAATTTCAAGCGACGGGTTCTCGCAGGGATCAGGGTTCGTCATTGACACCGACGGCCACATCGTCACCAACAATCACGTGGTGGAAGGCGCAACCGAATTGGAGATTGACTTTTCCAGCGGACTCAAAGTTCGCGGCGACTTGCTGGGGACGGACGCTACCGCCGACTTGGCCGTCATCAAAGTGGACGTGCCTGCCGATCAGTTGGTGGCCGTGCCGCTGGCCGACTCGGACCTGGTGCAGGTGGGCGAGCGGGTGATTGCCATTGGCAACCCGTTTGGCCTGGACGGCACCATGACGATTGGCATTGTGAGCGGATTAGGCCGGACGCTGGACTCGGAGGTAAGCGCGCCCGGCGGCGGTTCGTTTTCCACGCCAAAGATCATTCAGACCGACGCCGCCATCAACCCCGGCAATTCGGGCGGGCCGCTGTTGAACTTGCGCGGCGAGGTGATTGGCGTGAATAAAGCCATTGAGTCGGAGACGGGCGTAAATTCGGGCGTGGGCTTTTCCATTCCGTCCAACCTGGTGAGGCGGGTAGCCCCGGCGTTGATCGCCGATGGCAAGTTTGTCTATCCGTATCTTGGCCTGGGTAGCACCAGCGATCTGACTCTCAACGAGATCGAGGCCTTGAGTTTGCCCCGCACCACCGGCGCGTACGTGACCAACGTGGTGGCGGGTGGCCCGGCAGACGAGGCCGGCATGCGAGCCGGGACGACGTTCACCAGCATTGACGGATTGTTGGGCGGCGGCGATCTCATCATTGCCATTGACGGGCGCGAAGTGAAGGACTTCTCCGACCTGCTCGGTTATTTGGTCACCAACGCCAGCGTCGGGCAAACCGTAACTTTGACTATTTTGCGCGACGGCGGCCAGCTAGACGTGCCGGTGACGCTCGGCGCGCGACCCTAATCCCAAATCCAAAATCCCAATGCCTCCTCTGCTCAAAGTCGAGCATCTCAAAAAAGACATTCCGCTTGGCGGCGCCTTGCCGTTCAGGTCGGCCTCGCATCTGCTGTCGGTTCTGTCGGATGTGAACTTTGAAGTTAATTCGGGCGAGATCGTCGTTCTCGCCGGCGAGGCCGGGGCAGGCAAGACCACCCTGGCCCGTTCCATCGGTCTGCTCACGAAGCCCAGCGGCGGAAAAGTGATTTTTGAGGGTGACGATCTGGCGCGCAAAAACGAGAACGCCCTGAGGCCGCTCCGGCGGCGCTTCCAATTTTTGTTTAGCGACCCGCGCACGGCTCTGCCGCCGCAACACCTGGTGAGTGAAGTGATGGCCGAGCCGTTGCAGGTTCAGCAGATTGGCTCGCCCGCCGATCAACTGGCGGCCATCAAACAAGCTCTGCGCCGGGTGGGGCTGAACAGCCTGTTGCTGGATCGCCGCCTCACCGCGCTCTCGGCCGGCCAGCGCCAGCGCGTGGCCCTGGCCCGCGCTCTCACACTCCGTCCGGTGCTACTGGTGTGCGACGACCCGACCCGCACTCTGCCGCCCGGCATGGCCGAAAGTTTCTTCAAGCTCATGGCCGACTTGCGCGACAAGGACGGCATGGCTTTCATTTGGCTGGTGCGCGAGCCGCGGCTAGCGGCTGGCTTCGCCGACCGGCTGGGTATTTTGTATCAAGGCTGGCTGGTGGAGATGGGCAAGACCGAGAGCGTGTTGAACGCGCCGCAACATCCTTACACTCAGCAATGGCTGGGCGGGCAGGCGGGCCTGGCCGACAGCCACACCTATAAAGGAAAAGGCTGTCCGTTCCAGTCGGCTTGTTTGCAGGTAATGCCGGTTTGCCGGGAACGTTTGCCGAAAATGATCGGCACGCCCGCTTCGCAAGAGGCGGCCTGCTTCCTCTACGAAAAAAATCCTCAAGCCGGGGCATTGCCTTGAGCGTCGTTGCAACTTCTCCAAACTACTTCATGAAAAAAAGTATATTGCTTCTAACCCTCGCCGGCTTCATTCTTGCCGCCTGCGCTTCGCCACAACCTGCGCCCACGCCCATGGTTCTGCCCGCTGTCACCGTCGCTTCATTGCCGGGCGTTGAGACACCGGCCCCAGCCCCGCGCCCCGCGTCCAGCGAGTCGTCGCCGCTCCTGCCGCCCACCTTCGGCCCCGCGCCGACTCTTGCGCCCAGCGCCACGCCCGTGCCGCCGAGCAAGGAACTGGTGGTGTGCTTGCCTTACGAGCCGAACACGCTCTACGAATTTGCCGCCGGTGGAAGCCGTGAGAGTGTGCTGGCGCGGGCGGCAGTGTTGGAGGCCTTGCGCGACGGGCCGATTGATCACCGGGCCTTTGACTACCAGCCGGTGATCTTGCAAAAGCTGCCGAGCCTGAAGGACGGGGACGCGGTGGTGGAGGCCGCCACTGTTAGAGACGGCGAAACCCTCGTGGACACGGCAGGCAACATCGTCGGGCTGGCGGCAGGCGCGCGCTATTTTGATCCGCAGGGGGACGAGCAGGTTTATGATGGCAAGGCCGGATCAGTTCAGGCCATAAAGATGACGGTGACGTTCAAGTTGTTGCCGTCGCTGAAGTGGGAAGACGGGGAGCCGCTCACCACCGACGACGTATTGTTCGCCTGGGAAATTTCCAAAAGCCCCGACAACCCGGGCGCGAATCACTTCCTCACCAACCGCCTGCAAGACCCGGTGGTGGTGGACGCGCAAACCATTCAGTGGACGTACCTGCCGGGCTACAAAGATTCGTTGTATTACACCCGGTTGCCGGTTCCGTTTCCGCGCCACGTGTATGGCGCGCTCACCGCCTCGCAACTGCTTGCCGACGACCGGGCCAATCACAAGCCGCTCTCGTTCGGCGCTTTCAAGCTGGACGAGTGGAAGGCGGGCGAATTCATCAAGCTCTCCAAAAACGCCAACTACTTCCGCGCTTCTGATGGCTTGCCCTATCTCGACAAACTGACCTTTCGCTTCGTGCCCGACGCTGAACAACTGGTGGCCCAATTGCTGGCCGGGGAGTGTCAGATTGGCGTCGGCGCTAAAGCCGGGACGCAAGACTCGATATTTGACGAGCAAGTGCCCAAACTTCTGGACGCCGAGTTGAAGAAGAAACTGGTTCCCCAATTTGTCGGCGGCGCAACCTTTGAACATCTGGATTTCAACATCAGCCCGGTCGAAGGGTATGGCGGCCTGGTGGGCCGGGGGCTGTTCCAAAATGTCAAAGTCCGGCAGGCGTTTGCTTATTGCATTAACCGTCAGGCCCTCATCTCGAGCTTGCTTTATGGCCGCGCCGAAGCGCCGCCGGCCTACGTGCCGACGACTCACCCGTTTTACGACGCCACCGACATCACGGTTTACAAGTTTGATCCGGCGGCGGGCAAAGCGTTGTTGAGCGAAGCCGGCTGGCAGGATAGCGACAACGACGGCATGCTGGATAAGAACGGCCAGGCCCTGTCGTTGAATTATGCGTACGGCCCGGCAGGCAACACGTTGCGGGCCGGTGTGGCTCAGGCGCTCAAGTCTCAATTGAAAGACAATTGCGGGATTGAAATTAATTTGCAGGAACTTAGCCGGGCCGAACTGTTTGGCAGTTTTCCTGAGGGCGTGTTGTTTGGCCGCCGTTACGACCTGGGCCAGTTTGCCTGGGTGACGGATGTGGAGCCGGATTGCGCCTTGTACACCAGCCGCGGCTGGCCGGGGCTGGGTGACGGCCAGCCCGACCAATACGGCGTTGCCACCGGCTACCCCGAAGGCGGCAACAATGTGGGCTACCTCAACCCGGCTTTTGAAGATGTCTGTTTCAAGGCAATCAATACCCTCGACCCGGCGGAAAAGAAGCGGCTTCACCACGAGGCAATGAAGATATTTGCTCAGGACGTGCCGTCGCTCGTCCTGTTCGTCAAACTCAAGATCGGGGTCGCCGTCCCCGGAGTGTCGGGCTTCGTTCTGGACCCGACCCAGAACTCCGATCTTTGGAACATAGAAGCGTTTAATATCACATCGCCATGACCGAAGCGCATCTTATTTGACATGGATGCCTTTACCCGACGAGAGTCCTACGCTTGCCATGCGCCCCTTCCTTGACTCCCCTATGCCCTTATGCTATATTCCCAATGTGCCTGCCCCAAAATTGGCTAAGGTGAATATATCTGTGCGCTTGAGTCGAGCAAGTATCCCTAACTCGACAGGTTTTACCGATGGAGGAGGTGAGGATTCGAGAACGCCAATTATCGACCCCGCTGAAACAATCTGTATAAAACCCCAAAACACTCACACTATTTGAATATCCTTGAAGGAGGAGAGAAAATGCGTAAACACAAAAATGCGATGGTGGCTTTGGCCTTTTTGACCGTTGCCAGCATCCTCTTGGCCGCTTGCCAGCCGCAGACGGTCATCCAGACAGTTGAAGTCACCAGCGTCGTCGAAGTGCCGGTGGTCGAGACGCAAATCGTCGAGAACGTCGTCGAAGTTGAGAAGGGCGCTTTCACCGAACCGCACCCGATCCTGAGCGACCTGCGCAACCGCCAGGGCATTGCCTACTGCACCAACCGCGATGAACTGATTGCTTCGGTGTACCCGTTCATTGCGGACAAGAGCGTGTTGAACATGAACACCTTCATCCCCCGCTCCAGTTGGGCCAACTACGATGGCGACGAACTGGTGAAGTACCCGTTCGACGCGGCCACGGGCGCCGCCCTCTTTGAGGAAGCCGGCTGGACCCTGGCCGAAGGCGCCACCTACCGCACCAATGCCAATGGCGACGAAATGTCGCTCAAGTTCACCACCACCACCGCCGCCTTCCGCCAGACCTGGGCCGCTGTGTTTGAAGCCAACATGCGCGACTGCGGCCTGCGCGTCATCCGCCTGCACGCCCCCGCCGCCTGGTGGTTCGGTGACACCACCGGCATCTCCCGCCGCGACTACGAACTCGGCGCGTTTGCCTGGGTAGGCCAGGCCGACCCCGGCGGCCAGACCCTCTATGCTTGCGATCAGATCCCCCTGCCTGAGAATGGCTGGGTGGGCCAGAATGCCATGGGCTGGTGCAATGAAACCGCCAGCAACAACATCAAGCTAGCCAACAACACGCTTGATCGCAATGAACGCATTGAGGCCTACAAGCAGACCCAGATCGAATTCACCAAGGATATGGTGAGCCTGCCGCTCTTCAACCGCGCTGAAATCGCGGCGGCTAGCGTCAACCTCAAAAACTTCAAGCCGAACACCACCGAGTACTACACCTGGAACTCCTACGAGTGGGAAATTGAAGGCGCCGACACCATCGTGTTAGGCTTCTCGCAGGAACCCGCTTCCATGTTCTCGCTGGTGGAAAGCGCCGCCGTGCAACGCAGCATCGGCGAGTTGATCTTCGATGTGGGCGTGACCAGCCGCGACTACGACTATCAGGCCAACCTCTTCGAAGTCTCGACCATCGAGAGCGGCCTGGCCAGCAACAACGATGTCGAAGTCAACGAGGGCGACCTCATCCTCGACTCGGTTGGCAACACCACCGACGCCGATGGCAACCCGCTCGCCCTCGCTGCCGGCGTGAAGATCAAGAACGCGGCCGGCGAAGAAGTGGAATACAGCGGCGGTTCCGTGACCATGAAGCAGTTGGTGGTGGACTACAAGTTGGCCGCCGCCGGCCTCAAGTGGTCGGATGGCGAGCCGGTGAAGGCCGCCGACTTTGAACTGGCCTACAAGATTGACTGCGACCCCGCCTCCGGCGCGACCAGCTTCATCATCTGCGAATCCATCCAGGGCGTTGAGTTCCGCGATGACGGCTACACCGTAACCTGGAAGCCCGGTTCGCAGAATCCCACTTACTACGTCTTCCCGATCGGCTTCTACCCGTCGCATCAGGCGCTGGCCGATGGCCGCAACCTGGCTGACGTGCCCGCTGCCGAGTGGGCGACCCTGCCCGAAATCGCCGAGTGCCCGCTGGGCGTTGGCCCGTACGTGCTGGCCTGCGACGGCAGCTGGGAGAAGGGCGTGAAGATGACGCTCACCGCCAACCCCAACTACTGGCGCGGCGCTGACACCCTGAAGATCAAGACCGTGGTCGTCACCTTCGTGGCCGACACCAACTCCGCCGTAGCGCAACTGCTCACCGGCGACGTAGATGTGGTTGGCTCCGAGACCCTCGGCGCCGGCCAGGAAGTGCAACTCGTGATTGACGCTCAGGCCGCAGGCACCGTTCAGGCCGAAGTCATCCCGAGCGCGACCTGGGAACACATTGATATGAACCTGAACCTGCCGTAAGTTGCAGGAACAGGCGAGCGCCCGGCGAAGACTGACCGCAGGAAATACGACAATGACTACACTGCTGGAACAAGATGTATGGATGGCGCGAATGATCTCGCCCGGCGCTCACCCTGGTTAAATTGTTGAATGCGCAGGCGCAACAAGTCTCTTGTTGCGCCTGCGTTATTAGTTGGAGATTGCTATGTTTAACTATCTCATCCGTCGCTCCGCCCAAATGCTGGTTGTTTTGTTTTTTTCAGCCGCGGCCTCTTATGCTCTGCTTAACCTGGCGCCCGGCGGCCCTCTGGCTGGGCTGGCCCAAGCGCAACAAAACTCCCGCTTCCGGATCACGGCTGAGGATATTGCCCGCATCCGCGCTTATTTCGAGCTTGACCTGAATCTGCCGATTCGTTTCTCGCGCTGGCTCCTCGGCCAGCCTCGCGGGCCGATCACCATTGGCGGCCAAACCTTTTTTGCCGATTTGATCATCGGTTGCCGCCAGCCGCGCCTGGTGGAGGCATTAATGTCCGACGGCTCCACCCAAACCATACAGGCCGGTTGCAAGCCGGGGCAGGACGTAACCCTGGCCGACCTGGTGGGGCGGCGCACCAGTAACGGGGTGGTCTTTGGCGATTTTGGCAATTCGTGGGGTATGTTGCGCGACCGACCCGTGAGCCTGGTTGTGTTTTCCCGCCTGCCGCGCACCTTACAACTCATGAGCATCTCAATCACAATCTCGATTCTGATTGGCGTGCCGCTGGGCGTCTTTTCGGCGGTGAAACAATATTCCAAGTTCGATTACTTTGTCACCTCATTGTCTTTCTTTGGCACGTCAATGCCTACCTTCTTCTTTGGCCTGTTGATGATTCTGGTCTTCAGCATCTTCTTCAAGAGCTGGGGCTGGGTCTACTTGCCGCCGGCCAACGCCGAGTCAATTAAAGATTACACCATGCCCATCCTGGGCACGGTGGATGCCAATTCCAACCTCGATAAATTCCTGCATTTGCTCATGCCCGTCTCGGTGCTGGCGATGGTGAATGTGGCCGGCTGGAGCCGCTTCGTGCGCGGCAGTATGCTGGAAGTTCTGCGGCAGGATTACGTGCGCACCGCCCGGGCCAAGGGCTTGTTGGAGCGCGCCGTCATTGCCAAACACGCTCTGCGCAACGCCCTCATCCCCTTCGTCACCCTGGTCGTGTTTTCCATCCCGGCGGCTTTCGGCGGGGCCATCGTCACCGAAACTATATTCAACTGGCCGGGGATGGGACGCTTGTACTTCGACGCTCTGGGCCGCTACGACTATCCGGTGGCCATGGCCCTCTTGCTCATCACTGCTGTCTTGACCGTGATCGCCACCCTGCTCTCCGATGTCTTGTATACTGTGGTCGATCCACGTATCCGGTTGAGCTAAAGGAAATAACGTCTCATGGCCACTGCTACAACTCCCGCTAACACCCCGATCCTGGACCTGGCCGCCGCCGAGGCCATGCCCGAGGAGGTCAGTCAGCTAAAGGTTATCACCCGGCGCTTTTTGCGCCACCGTCTGGCCGTCGTTTCAATGATAGTTTTGGCCGCCATTTTCCTCCTGGCCGCTTTTGCGCCGGCCTTTGCGCCCTTTGACCCGGCTGAGATCGAAGTCGGCAACAAGTTTGCCGCGCCCGGCGCGCTCAGTCTCGACGGCACGCGGGTTCACTATTTGGGCTCGGATGTGATCGGGCGCGATTACTGGTCGCGCATTGTCTACGCTGCCCGGATCACCCTGACTGTAGCCATCGTCTCCCAGCTCAGTAGTTCGCTTCTCGGCATTTTCATTGGCGCTGTCTCCGGTTACGTGGGCGGCGCGCTCGACGCCGTCTTGATGCGGTTTGTCGAATTCCTGCTTACCCTGCCGACCCTGCCGCTCCTGCTGATTATCTCCTCTCTGCTCATCCAAAACCAGGATGCGATTCCAATCCCGCCAGTGGTCACCACCTTTGTGGGCTGGCTGTTGCTCATCCAGCCGCGCGACGCAATCCAGGTGGTGTTGCTGATCAGCATCTTTGTCGCCTTTGGCTGGCTGGGCGACTCACGCCTGATGCGCGGCGTGGTGCTCTCGCTCAAAGAGCAGACCTTTACCGAAGCCTCCAGAGCGCTGGGCGCTTCAGATATGCGAATCATCTTAACTCACATGATCCCCAATGCCCTGGCTCCGATGATCGTCAGCGCCAGCCTGGGCCTGTCGGGCTTTATCATCGGCGAAGCCATCCTCAGCTTTTTGGGCCTGGGCATTCAAGACCCCACGCCCACCTGGGGCAACATGCTGGCCGCCGCCCAAAGTTACATGTTCCAGTTTCCGTGGCTGCCGCTCATCTCCGGCACGCCCATCTTTTTGTGTTCCCTGTGCTTCAACTTCATCGGCGACGGCTTGCGCGATGCACTTGACCCGCGCCTGAAACTCTAGTAAAACTTACTACACTTCGAGCGCGGCGATTCGGGGGACGAAGGCCGCCGCAGTTCCAAAACCAAACAACAGCGCGCTCAACCAAAACGCGCGGAGGATGAGAGCCTTGAGCAATAATAACGGACAACAAACGCCGGCGCAGGATCGCACCATTCTGGAAGTCAAGAATCTCAAAACCTATTTTTTCACCGAAGACGGCGTCGTCAAATCGGTGGACGGCGTTGATTTCGCCGTCAAGCGCGGCGAAGTGATGGGCCTGGTGGGCGAGTCGGGCTGTGGCAAAAGCGTCACTTCGCTCTCCATCATGCGCCTGGTCGGCGTGCCGGGCAAAGTGATGGAAGGCGAGATCATCTTCGACGGCAAGGACGTCCTCAAACTGTCGGAAAGCGAGATGGTCCACATTCGCGGCAACCGCATCTCGATGATCTTCCAACAGCCGCAGTCGTCGCTCAACCCCGTGTTCAAAGTGGGCGACCAGATTGCCGAAGTGCTCAACATCCACCGCTCGCTGGGCAGGAAGGCGGGGTGGGAGCGGGCGGTGGAGTTGTTGCGCATGGTCGGCATCCCCGACGCCGAGCGCCGCGCCCAGGCCTATCCGCATGAACTCTCCGGCGGCATGGCCCAGCGCGTCATGATCGCCATGGCCCTGGCCTGCGTGCCGGAACTGCTTATTGCCGACGAGCCGACCACGGCCCTGGACGTGACCATTCAGGCCCAGATTTTGGATTTGATGCGCGACCTGCGAACCAAGATGGACGCCGCCATCATTCTCATCACCCACGACCTGGGCGTGGTGGCCGAGATGTGCGAACGGGTGGCCGTGATGTATGCCGGCCAGATCGTCGAGCAAACGGACGTGCGCACCCTCTTTGCCGATCCTAAACATCCTTATACGCAAGGTCTGATCGGCTCTATTCCGGTTCTGGGCGTCATCAAAGACAAGCTCGACGTGATCCCCGGCAGTGTGCCCAATCTGATCAACCTGCCGGTAGGCTGTCGTTTCGCGCCGCGTTGCAAAGCGCGGGTGCAACATAGTTTGACGATTTGCGCGACTCAAGTGCCGCAACTGAAACCGGTCGCCCCGGATCATAACGTCCGGTGCTGGCTGTACCAGGACGGCGAAAACCACCAAGCCCCGCTGGCCGGGAACTGAGTGGAAATTGAGACCCAAGGTGACTGTCACCGGGTAATGCTGTGCAGTGAAATTCAGGCATTTCTCTCCCCGGTGACAGTCACCTAAAACCTTAGAGGCATAGACGTGGCTAACGAAACCAAGAACAACCACAACCTTTTAGAAGTCCAGAACCTCGTCAAATATTTTCCGGTGCGCGGCGGCCTGCTCCAGCGAGTGGTGGCTTACGTGCAGGCGGTTGAGAACGTGACTTTTGCCGTTCGCGAAGGCGAGACGTTTGGCATGGTGGGCGAATCGGGCTGTGGCAAGACGACCATTGGCCGCACTATCCTGCGACTGGTGCCGGCCACTTCCGGCTCGGTGTTATTCGACGGCCAGGATGTCTTCAAGGCCAACGCCCGCCAGCTCAAGGCCCTGCGCCGCAACATGCAGATCATCTTCCAGGATCCGTTCTCGTCGCTCGACCCGCGTATGCCCGTCGGCGAAAGCATCGCCGAAGGCTTGCTGGTTCACGGCATGAGAAACAGCAAAGAGCGCTTTGAAGTCGTCATCAACACCCTGCGAAAAGTCGGCCTTGAGGATTATCATGCCCGCCGCTACCCGCACGAATTTTCCGGCGGCCAGCGTCAGCGCATTGGTATTGCCCGCGCTCTGGCCCTGCGCCCCAAGTTCATCGTCTGCGACGAGCCGGTCTCGGCCCTCGACGTTTCCATTCAGGCTCAGGTGCTCAATATCCTCAAGGAACTGCAACAGGAATTCAACCTGACTTATCTCTTCATTGCCCACAACCTGAGCGTCGTCGAACACATCTCTGACCGCATTGCCGTCATGTATCTGGGCAAGATGGTGGAGTTGACGAGCCGCGAGGAGATGTTCCGCAACCCGCTTCATCCTTACACCCAGGCCTTGCTCTCGGCCATCCCGGTTCCCGACCCGGATCTCAAACGAAAGCGCATCATCCTCAAAGGCGACGTCCCCAGCCCGCTCCGCCCGCCCACCGGATGCCGCTTCCACCCGCGTTGCCCGGTCGCCATCGAGAAGTGTTCGCAACAGGAACCGGAGTTCAGGGAAGTTTCCAAAGATCACTGGGTGGCCTGCTGGCTGGTGGAGTAGGGTCTCTGTTTGCCAGACTCTCGCGAGACCTTTAGGTTTATCCGAAAGACCCTTAGGGTTTCCGAAACCCTAAGTGCCTATCCTAATAACCCAGCGGCCCTGAAAGCGACGAGCGCGCAGGCGAAATGCAGAAAAGCGATGTAATTCTCAGCAGACTTGTCCCAGCGAATCAAAATGCGCCGAAAGCGATTCATCCAACTATGAGTCCGT
>JACPWC010000033.1 GCA_016197225.1 Chloroflexota bacterium | reverse complement strand
CATCAATTTTTCCATGGTTTTCGGGTACAAACTGATTGTATTGTAATCGGGGTCTCCGCCGTATTTGGCCTTGTAGGAGTCGCGCCATTCACCGGCCTTGCCCGTCAACTCGGACGGGGGAACGCCGCCGAAGGTGGTGTACACGCCCTCAGCCGAATCGCCGGCGGCGTCGAGGAACGCTGTCTCGGCAATGCCGTCCGGGCCCATGAAGATGCCCTCGTAGCCGACGTTGCGGATGTCCTTGACCAACTGGCCGGCGTTGTTCTGGGTGATGCCGCCGAAGTAGATCAGGTCAGGGCCGAGGTCTTTGATCTTGGTGGCCAGCGCTTTGTAGTCAGCGGCCTTGCCATCAATGCCTTCGTGGCCGAGTACCTGGAGGCCGATCTCATTGGCCTTCTTATCAAACACATCGGCGATACCCTTGCCGTACAGTTCCTGATCGTCGAGGATGTAAACCTTGCTAGCGCCCAGGTCTTTGGCCCACTGCGCGCCCACTGCGCCCTGCAGGTCGTCCGCCGGGACAACGCGAGTGTAGTTGCGGCTACCGCTTGGGTAGTACACATCCGGTTCGCCTTCGGCGCCCTTGCCGGGTTTGGTCAGACCGGGGTAAGTATTGGCCGGGGAGATCATAACCACATTCTCAGGATTGAGAATCGGGATTTCCAGCTTGGCCGCGCCGGAGTTGAAGGTGCCGATCACGGCGACGATGCTGGCGTCGGCGGCGTAGGCCTTGGCGTTGGCCGTTGCCACTTCGGGGTCCCATTTCTGGAGAGCCGCCGAAGCGTCGTCTTTGGCTTCGTACTCAATCGTCCACTTGCCATTGCAGACTTTGTTTTCCGTTGCGGCGAAGGCCTGTTCGATGGCGTTGACGATCGTCTGCGTCTGGCCGAGCGAAGAGCCAGTCATAGGCAGGTCGGACACGACCTTGATGGTGCCGCCTGAGGCCGCGCCGCCGCCGCAAGCCGAGAGCACCAGGCTGGCGATGACAACTGCGGTCAACAATAGGTAGTTGCGTTTTGACATTGCTATTTCTCCTCCGTACTGTAGTGTTAGTTTTCCCATTGCGAAATACAACGGGTCAGCATGGCCCTGAAGGTATTGCGAAATATCAGGGCTAATTACACATTAGAAGTATGGGTGCTTTGTGTATGAGGACATTCCCCCTTTCAGCGCCAAATTTCTGAGTTGGGATGTCTGATCAGCTGTCTTTGAGTCCCCACTCTCACACAGCTCTTCCTTCTTTGACGAGCGATAATAGACGAATTTTCAGCGTAGGTCAAGCGTCGGTTTATCGTCTAATTGCAACAGAATCGGACGGGGTTTTTCAGCCACGCCGTTGCATGCCGTAGAGCAATTCTTCGCGGATTTTCATATCCGTGTTGCGGATTTTGAGTGAGAGGTCAGCGGCCAGGTTGCGCATGAGGCGGTAGCCCAGTTGAGGATAGGTGTCGCATAACATCATCAGCTTATCTCGCGGAATGATCAGCAATTGGGTGTTATGCTGGGCGCACTTGGCCGTAGCCGACCGGAGACCCTGATCCACCAGGGCCACTTCGCCAAAGGATTGACCCCGGCGCAAGGTGGCAATCGTCACCGGCCCCATGTGTGGGGTGGTATTGTCGCCCACCAGAGTCGGGTCCACCTGAATCTCGATCTCGCCCTGGGCGATGATATACAATTCGTCGCTCGGCGTGTTTTCCTCAAAGACGATGTCCCCAGTGTTGAGCCGCCGCTCCTGGCAAAGTGAGGCCACCAGTTCGAGTTGAGTGGGCGTCAGCTCGTAGAAAATATCACCTTGTTTGAGAATGTTGATGAAGGACATGGCGGCTCCTTGCGCAGGAAATAAGCTAAGTGTATTCAGCCTCGAAAGGGTGTCAAGCTGTGGCCTAACTTGACGGCTTACACCCCAACGAGTACCATGACTTTATGCGTATTGGAATGATGGCTGACATGTACAAGCCTCACATCAGCGGCGTGACCAACTACATCTCGCTCAATAAGCGTGAGCTTGAGCCGGCCGGCCACAAGGTGTACGTCTTTACACTGGGCGGCGAGGCTTATGAGGATGATGAGCTATATGTGGTTCGTTCACCGGCCATCCCCATTCCCGACACGGGCTACTATTTGGGGTTTCGCTACTCGCGGGCCGCCCAGCGCAAGCTTGGCTCGATGGACATTGTACACGTTCATCACCCCTTTGTCAGCGGGCGGCTGGCCCTGCGCTACTGCCGCCCACGCGGCATTCCCATCATCTTCACCAATCACACCCGCTACGATTTGTATGCTCAGGCTTATCTGCCGATGGTGCCTGAAGCGCTGAGCGAGACGCTCTTGCACGCTTACATGCCCGACTTTTGCGCCAGTTGCGATCTGGTGATTGCGCCTTCGGCGGGGCTGGTGAAAGTGCTCCGAGGGTTGGGGGTAGGATCGCCGATTGAAGTAGCGCCGAATGGTGTTGACCTCCGGCCCTTTGAACAGGGTGCGCCGCGCTCTCGCGCCGAGTTTGGTTTAGCCGATGATGATTGCGTGTTGATCTATCTTGGCCGGGTTGCGCCGGAGAAGAATCTGGGTTTCCTGTTGCAAGCCTTCGTGGGCGCGAAGTCCGTGGTCGAGAATCTTCATTTATTGATTGTGGGCGGCGGGCCGGCGTTGGAAAGCTTGCGAGATGAGGCAGGCCGGTCTGGCGTGGGCGCCTTCATTCGTTTTACTGGCCCGGTTCCGTACCAGGATGTGCCCGGCATGTTGATGCTGGCCGACGCCTTCGTCACCCCTTCGTTGACTGAAGTCCATCCGCTCTCTCTCATTGAAGCCCTGGCCGCCGGTTTGCCCGCCATCGGGATCGAGTCGCCGGGCGTGGAAGACACTATTTGCGACGGTGAAAACGGTTTGTTGTGCGCCAACGATCTGGCGGTGTTTACCGCTAAACTGGTGCGCCTGACTCTGGACGCTGAGTTGCGCCAGCGGCTGGCGGGCGGCGCCAGGGAGTCGGCAAAGCAATATGACATTCGCCGCACTTCAGGCATCATGATGTCTCACTATGAACGGTTGGCCGAAGAGCGCGTTCGCCGTTCCGATGGGAAGGCAACATGAGCCGCTCCCGCCTCTCTCTCGGCCGGCGCGGCGAACAGTTGGCCGCCGACAAGCTCATTTCACTCGGCTACGAAATTGTCGAACGTAACTTCCGTTGCCCGGCAGGCGAGATCGATCTGGTGGCAAAATTTGGCGAGACCTGGGTATTTGTGGAAGTGCGAACCCGGCGCGGGGCCGATTTCGGCTCCCCCGAAGAGTCGGTGACACTTCGCAAGAAAAGTCACCTGATTGCCGCCGCTCAAACTTACCTTCAGGATCATGCTCTGGGCCAGGTGGACTGGCGAATTGATTTTGTGGCGGTTGAACTTTCAGGCAAGGGCGAGTTGTTGAGGGTAGAAGTGATTGAGAACGCGATCAATCAGCAATGACAAATCTCCAATCTCTAAAACTCCTCGTCATCGTCGGCCCAACCGCCGTCGGCAAGTCGGCAATTGCCGTTGAATTGGCCGAACGTTTGGCTGGCGAGATCATCTCCGCCGACTCGCGTTATCTTTATCGCGGCCTCGACATCGGCACGGCCAAGCCCTCGCTCGCCGACCGCGCCCGCGTCCCGCATCACCTCATTGACGTGACTGACCCGGACAAGCCCTGGGCGCTCTCGGAATATCGCCAGGCGGTTGATGAATTGATCGCAGCCATCAACGCGCGAAATCATTGGCCGTTGTTGGTGGGCGGAACCGGGCAGTATGTTCGCGCCGTGTTGGAGGGTTGGACGATCCCGCCCCGCGCCGCCGACCCGGCGCTGCGCGACGAGCTGTTGGCCTTTGCCGAGCGTGAAGGTTCCGAGGCATTGTTCCGCCGGTTGGCTGAGGCCGACCCCGCCGCCGCACAAGTGATTGATCGGCGCAACGTTCGGCGCGTGGCGCGGGCGCTGGAAGTGACGCTGGCGACGGGGCAACCGTTCAGCGCCCAGCGCCAGAAGACTCCGCCTCCGTACCGTTCTATCATCATCGGCCTGACTCTGGCTCGCCCCATTCTTTATGCTCGCATTGATGCGCGGATTGAAGCAATGATGGTGAAAGGGCTGGTGGCCGAGACGCAGGCCCTGGCCGACAAAGGATATGCCTGGTCTCTGCCGGCCATGTCGGCGCTTGGCTACAAACAGATCGGCATGTGCCTGCGCGGCGAGTGCGACCTGGCCGAGGCCACGCGGCTGATCAAACACGAGACGCGGCGCTTTGTGCGCCAGCAGGCCAACTGGTTCCGGCTAAACGATCCGCAAATCCATTGGTATGATGTAGAGCAGTTAGAGATTGATAAACTGATTGAAGACATTTATCGGTTAGAATCGCAGTAACCCGCGAATGCAACGACTTACCCGACTCTTACTTTTTCTTGCAATTTGCCTCAGCGCCATTCAACCCGTCTCGGCCAGAACGACTCAAGCGTTACAAACCGAAGTTCCCAATGGCGAAGTAGATCGCATTGTTGCCGCCCTCACGCCCGAAGAGCGCGTTGGGCAACTGTTCCTGGTGGCCTTCAACGGCGCCGACACGGGCGTTGACTCGCCCATTCGCGAATTGATCACCCAATATCACGTGGGCGGTGTGGCCCTGTCGGCGGCCAACGACAACTTTGGCGGAACGCAGACCTTCATCACCGAGACCATCGCGCTCACCAGCGCCCTGCAATCCATTGCCGCCGGTGAGACCTCGGGCCTGGATGGACTTCAAACGCCGGAAGCTTCAACCACGCAATTCATCCCTCTCTTCATCTCAACTGCTTACGATGACGAAACGCCATCGGGCAATTCCCTGATGCCCGGCCTCTCCGGCCTCACCGCCTTGCCCAGCCCGATGACGCTGGGAGCAACATGGAGCACGTCCCACGCCAACACCGCCGGCCAAATTGTGGGGCAGGAATACTCGACGCTTGGCGTCAACCTCTTGTTCGGCCCGACGCTTGACGTGGTGGAGACGCCTCAGCCCGACAACCCCGCCGACCCCGGCGCGCAGGTGTTTGGCGGCGACTCGTACTGGGTGGGCAAACTGGGCCGGGCCTTCATTCAGGGCATTCATCTGGGAAGCGCCAGTCGCCTGGCCGTCGTCTCTCGCCACTTCCCCGGTTACGGGGCTGGAGACCGGGCCATCGGCGATCAAATTCCGACGATCAATAAACTGCTGGCCGAGTTGATAGCTGTTGACCTTGTCCCATTTTTCGCCGTCACCAAAGGAGACACATTCTCCAGCACCGACGCCCTCCTGATTTCACACATCCGCTATCACGGCTTCCAGAGCGCCCGCGAGACCACTAAACCGATCAGCTTCGATCAACAAGCGTTGACGACGTTGCTCTCCTTGCCGGAGATTGCGCCCTGGCGGGCCAACGGCGGCCTGGCGATCAGCGACGCTCTGGGCGCGCGCGGCGTGCGGCGCTTTTATGATCCCTCGGGCCGAACATTCCAGCCCTTCAAAGTGGCCCTCGACGCCTTCCTGGCCGGCAACGACGTTTTGTATCTGGCGCAGTTCGGCCCGAACTCACAAGACGATCAGACCGAGGCCGTTAAATCTGTCATCAGCCAGTTCGTGCAAAAGTACAAAGAAGACCCGGCCTTCGCCTTGCGCGTTGACGAGTCGGTGACTCGCACTGTGGGCCTCAAGCTGAGAATGTACGGCGACTTTTCCATCGGCGCCGTCTTGCCGGCCATCAACCCCGAACCGTTTCCCGACAACTCGGCGGCCATGTTCGCCGCCGCCCGCGACGCGGCCACCCTCATCAGCCCCAGCCCCGCCGAGCTTGCCGACCGCCTGCCCTCACCACCCAGCATCAACCAGCAAATTGTCTTCTTCACCGATGCCCGAACGTCTCGGCAGTGCAGTCTCTGCGCTCAACGCTCCATTTTTCCGGCAGACGGTTTGGAGCAAGCCGTTCTCAAACTTTATGGCCCGCAAGGCAGCGGCCAGGTTGTCGACTCCAACCTGAACAGCTTCTCGTTTGCCGACTTGATCAACTACCTTGATGGCACGCCTCTGCCGGCCACGCCGACGCCCGACCCAGCGCTCCAGACTACACCCGAGCCGCCTCAGCCCGGCCTGGACGATTCGATCAACAATGCCGAGTGGCTGGTGTTCGCCATGCTGGACGTGAACGACGAAGTGACCGCCTCCAGAGCGTTGAGCCGTTTTCTGGCCCAGCGCCCCGACTTGAGTCGCGGCAGGCGAGTCATCGTCTTCGCCTTCGATGCGCCCTACTACCTTGATTCCACCGAAATGGCCCAGTTGACGGCTTATTACGGGCTGTACAACAAGACTCCGACGGCCCTGCAAGTGGCGGCCCGCATCCTGTTTCAGGAACTTGCGCCGGCCGGCTCGTCGCCGGTGTCAATTCCATCGGCGCGTTATAGTTTGCTAGAGATCACTCAACCCGATCCCGATCAGGTTATCCAGCTTTTCGCCGACACGCCTCAGCCCGAAAATGCCACGCCTGCGCCTTCTGATATAACCTCCACCCCGCCTGCCTTTGCTTTGAACAGCATCGTGGCTTTGCGCGCCGGCGTCGTTGTTGACCAAAACGGCCACCCTGTTCCAGACGGCACGGTGGTAAACTTTTTTGTGAATTATTTGGCGAAAGGCTTCACGGCCTTGCCGATTAAAGCGAATACGGTTGATGGGATTGCGCGCGCCGAGCTTCTTCTAAATGAAAGCGGGTTGGTGGAAGTGAGCGCCACCAGTGAACCGGCGCAGGTTTCGTACAAATTGCGGTTTGATGTCAGCCTGGTGGGGAGCACGCCAGAAATAGTTATCCCGCCAACAATTCCACCGGACACCCCGGCGCCAACAAACACAGCCACCCTCACCCCAACGCCGACACTTACTCCTACCCCGACGCCCGAAACCAAGCCCGGCCGCCCCGAAATGAATGGCGGCGATTTGCTAATGGCATTAATTGCTTTGGCGGTATTTGGTGGCGCGGGCTGGCGGCTCACCCGCAGCCGGGGCGACGCCGTATCGGCGGGCGTGAAAATGATTCTGGCAATTGCGATTGGCGTGTTTGCCAGTTACAACTATTATGCGTTGGGGTTGCCCGGAGCGAAGTCACTTGAAGCGTTAGGCGGCCTGGCCCCGCCGCTCGCGGCCTGGAGCGGCGGGCTGGCGGGATTGGTTGCAGGTTGGTGGTGGTTTGGCCGGAAGCAATGAGGCCGCGATCAGTGCGGGACGAAGGTGACGAAGATGGCCAGCAGGGCCAGGAGCGCGGCCACAATTGCCAATTGCCGCTGGATCGGATCGGTGAGGGCGCGCTCCACCCACTCACGTGGCGAGGATGGAATGTAAACCGACTCGCCGGTCGCGTCTGGAAAGATGCCGCTGAACAGCGCGGCGCTGAGAGCGGCAACATTGGCCGGGCGCTCGTCGGGGTGCAGGTTGAGCGCCCAGTGGATGGCCCGTTCGGTGCGCGGCGAAACCAGAGGATTAATGTCGCGCAAGGCCGGCAGACTGCCCGGCTTGAGAAAGCGTTGCTTGGCTTCGGTGGGCGCTTCGTTGCTCAACAGATGATAGAGCGTTGCACTGAGCGAATAAATATCGGAACGGGCGTCAGTGTGGCCGGTGTCGCCGCCATATTGTTCCAGCGGCGTGTAGTGGGCAGTGCCCCGGCCTTGTACAATAGTAACTGTTTGTTCGTCGGGGTCGAGAACTTTTACCAACCCAAAGTCTACGAGTTTGATAGCGCCGCTGGGTGTGAGTTTGAGGTTGCCGGGTTTGATGTCGCGGTGCAAAACGGGCGGCTCCTGAGCGTGCAAGTAGCCCAGCGCATCCATCAATTGCTCGGCCCAGCCCAGCACTTCGGCTTCCGGCAGGAAGCGGCCCTCATCACGAGCGGCGGCCACCACGTCCGAAAGGTCCTGGCCGGGCACGTAATCCATCACCAAAAAGTCGCGGTCATCTTCCGAGAAGAAGTCCGAGACTTTGGGAAGGCTGGCATGATCAAGTCGCGCCAGCACGGAGGCTTCGCGGTAAAATTGTTCGCGAGCTTCCTGCTGGACTTCGGGCGGGGCGTAGGGATCGCCGATGACTTCTTTGATCGCGCACAGACGACCGGTGAGACGCGCGTCTTCGGCGAGATAGATCGATCCCATGCCGCCCTGGGCCACTGCCTGCCGGATGTGGTAGCGATCACGCAATAGATCGCCGGGGCGCAAGGCCATGACTGACGGTGCTCCGTTGAAATGGAGTAAACTGGATTGTGGGAGGGTGAGTGAGAGTTATGGCTCCGGCGCGGGCCACCCTCCAGGCCACAGAGCAACTCTCGTATTTTCGATGTCTGAATTATACTTCAGGGGAGACCTGCATGAGTGAACGAGTTGATACGCCGGTTTTGATCGTCAACGCCGGCCCGCAGACCGGGCAACGCTGGCCTTTGAACAAAGAAGAACTGATCATTGGCCGGGGCGCCGAATGCGATATTTTGATCAACGATAAAACCGTCTCCCGTCGTCACGCCCGCGTCAAACGTGAAGCGAATCGGTGGATGCTGTACGACGAGTCTAAGAATGGCACCCACGTCAACGGCCAGCCCATTTCAGGTTCGCATTTGTTGAAGGACGGCGACATTGTGGCGATTGCCACTGCCGTCAAGCTGGTGTATGTCGGCTCAGAGGCCACCGTGCCGCTGGCCTTCGAGCTTCCCAAAGGCGGCCGCCTCAAGCTGGATATTCCGGGCCGCCGGGTGTGGATCGGCGGCAAGGAAGTTGACCCGCCGCTTTCCCTGCCTCAATATCGCCTGATCGAATTGCTGTACGCCCGCAATGGCGACGTGTGCCCGCGCGAGGAGGTGGTGCAGGCTGTGTGGCCCGATGTGCAAAGCGACGGCGTTTCCGAGCAATCCATTGATGCCCTGGTGCGCCGCCTGCGCGACCGGTTGACGGAGATCGATCCCAACCATCAGTACATCGTTACAGTCCGGGGGCATGGCTTCCGGCTCGATAATCCGGGCGCTTAAGGCTTGTTTTTAGCCAGGCCGGCAAATGGCTCGCATGTTCTATTTTGCTAAGCCGGATTAGGCGGCGCTAAGAAAAGCTTGACTTTCCTTTGTGATAAGTTGTATAGTGTCAACGCAAAGGGCCGCCGGGCAGGCGGCTCTTTCAGTGACACTTGATATTCTTTTGACGAGCACACAGCAGAGCGCTTCCGCCGTGTGCTCGTCTTGTGTCATACGAACCGGCGTAACCCGGATGACTAAAGGACTACGCAAAGCATGATTCAAGTCGAAGGTTTAACCAAACGTTATGGCTCGCGCACGGCCATAGACCATCTCACCTTTCACGCCGAGAAGGGTGAGATCGTCGGCTTCCTCGGCCCGAACGGCGCGGGCAAAACCACCACCATGCGCATCCTCACCGGCTACATGCCGGCCTCGGACGGCAAAGCCATTGTGGCCGGCTACGATGTGTTCACCCACTCACTCGAAGTCCGCAAGCGCATTGGCTATCTGCCGGAGACCGTACCGCTCTACGCCGAGATGACGGTCTGGCAGTATCTGGACTTCATGGCCGAACTGCGCAAAGCCCCTGATCGCGATGATCGTGTTGAGGAAGCAATGGAAGCCGTCCACATGACCGATCGCGCCGATTCGCTCATCAGCAACCTGTCCAAAGGCATGCGCCAGCGCGTGGGTCTGGCCCAGGCCATGCTTCACAAACCGGAGGTATTGATCCTCGACGAGCCGACCATCGGACTCGACCCGGCGCAAGTCCGCGATGTTCGCGATTTGATCCGCGAACTGGGCAAGGAGCGCACGGTGATGCTCTCGACTCACATCTTGTCGGAAGCGCAAGCCCTGTGCAACCGGGTGTTGATCATTAACAACGGCAAGATCGTGGCCGAAGACACGCCCGACCGACTGCGCTCCCGCCTCAGCGGGGGCGACCGGGTGGCTTTGAAAGTGGCCGACGACGGCGCCGGGCTGGCCGAAGCGTTGGGCAAAGTGTCGGGTGTGACAGCAGTTCGCGCCGTGACCGACGGCGAATTTGAAGTTGAAATTGTCCCCGGCGGCAACGTCCGCCCCGAACTGGCGAAGGCAGTTGTCAACGGCGGCTGGGGCTTAATGGAAATGAAACCGATGGGCATGAGTCTCGAAGAAATCTACTTGCAGTTGATCCAGGCCGAAACCGACGAGGCGGCTGAAGCGGAGCCGGCTAAGGCTGAGGAGGCGCAAGATGCGTAACGTGTGGACAATCGCCAAGCGCGAGTTTGCGCACTTCTTTGTGTCGCCCGTCGCCTATGCCGTGGCCATCCTCTTCCTTTCAATCGTCGGCTTGATCTTTGTAGTTAGCGTTGCCGACACCGCGAAAAACGGCGGCGAGCCTTCGATGAATTTTGTCTTTGGGCCGCTCACCAGCCTCTTCCTGTTTTTCGCTCCCGTCATCACTATGCGTTTGCTGGCTGAAGAGCAGAACAAAGGCACGCTCGAACTGCTTCTTACCGCTCCGCTTCAGGAGTGGGAATTGGTATTGGGCAAGTGGCTGGGGGCCTGGTTCTTCGGATTGTGCCTGATCGGCGTCACAATTATTTACGCGGCGCTCATGTATGCCTATGGCAACCCGGACGCCGGGCCGATCTATTCGAGCTACCTGGGCATGGCCTTGATGGTGGGCGCCGTCCTGGCGGTGGGTGTCTTTGCCTCGTCGCTCACCGGCAACCTGATTGTCTCGGTTGCCATCGGCTATACCTTCATGCTCACCATCTGGATCATCGGCTTTGCCACTAATTTACTGCAAACCTTTTTCGGTGTCGGCAATACCAAGCTCGTTGACTTTGTCTCACATCTTGACTTTTCAAACCATTTCTCCAACTCGTTCGGGCGCGGGATCATTGATACGGTGGATATTGTTTACTTTATCAGCGTGATTGCCATCTCGCTTTTCCTGGCGACGCGGGTGGTTGAAGCGCGGAGGTGGCGCTGATGGAACTTAAACGCAAGCACGTGGTGGGCCTGGCCGCCATCATTCTGGGCGGCATCGCCATCCTCTTTGGAGTGGTTTACGGATTCATCAATCAAAAGATTGACTCGACGGCGCAGGCGGCCTTTGCCATTGGCTTGCTGGGTATTGCCCTGTTTGGCGGCCTTGAAGTTGACCTGCTGACGCGGGCGCTCAAGAGCCGCCAGGCGCGTTACGGCGCCGAGGCGCTGGTGCTGGTCGTCGTTTTTGTTGTGGTGGTGGGGTTGGTTAACTTCATCGTCGTCTTCAACGACCGCATCGGCCCGGTTCCCATCAAACACCGCTGGGACCTGACCGAAACGCAAGACAACACGCTGACGCCCGAAACACTTAAAGTGTTATCCGAGCTGACCGAGCCGGTGAAGGTCTATGCATTCTTTACCAGGGACGCATTCAACCTTGAAGCGACGAAAGGATTACTGGACAACTACAAGGCCAACGGCGGCGACAACTTTGGCTTCGAAATTGTAGACCCGGATGCCCGGCCAACCGTGGCCCGTGAACACGGCTACACGACCGACGGCACGTTGGTGGTCGAGCGCGGGGATCAAAGTGAGTCGGTCACCGGCGCCACCGAGTCCGGCCTCACCAACGCCATCGTCCGCCTGAGCAATCCCACCAAGCGCATCATCTACTTCCTCGGCGGCCACGGCGAACGAAGCATTGACGACACCGGCGAGAATGGCCTCTCTGGCGTCAAGGCTGATCTGGACGTCATCAATTACGAAGTGCGCTCGTTGACGGTGATTACTGAAACTTTGCCCAGCGACGCTTCGGCCATTGTGATCGCCGGCCCGCAGTCGCCTTACACCGAAGAAGAAACGAAAGTCATTAGCGACTACCTGGCCAACGGCGGCAAAGCCATCATCATGATGGACCCGCCGGCCCTGACAACGGCTGAACCCGGCGCGCCCGATCCGCTGGCCGACTACCTGTCGGCGAACTGGGGCCTGACGTTGCGCCACGACCTGGTTATTGATCTGAGCCAGTACGTGCCTGACATCGGTCAGTTGGCCCCGGCTACCTTAAGCTACGGCTTCAGCCCGATCACCCGCGATCCGCAGGATCAGCGTAAAGTCGCCTTCTTTCCTTATTCGCGCAGTATTGCCATTGCCGAAGCAGGTAGCCTGCCGCCGGATGTCACTTCCGTAAGCATCGTGCAGACCAGCCGCAACGCCTGGGGCGAAACGAACATTGACTCGATCAACGCCGGCAACCCGGCGCTCGAGGAGGGCGACGCCACCAGCCCTGATGGTTTGTCGGTGGTGGCGACTGCCGAAAATATCACCACCAAAACACGCCTGGTCGTTTTTAGCAGTTCGAGCTTTGCCCTGAATGTGTTCAAGCAACAGGGCGGCGACCGGTTTGCCAACAGCACTCTCCTGCTCAATTCAATCAAGTGGGTGGCAACCGACGATCAACTCATTGGCCTGACTCCAAAAGAAACGGTAAGCCGGTCGTTGAATATCTTCACCAACCGCGATCTGGCGATTATCATTTTGCTCTCGTGCCTCCTGCCGCCGCTGTTGGTGATCATCGGCGGGGTGAGCGTGTGGTGGTCGCGCCGCAGGAATGCCTAGTAAATGAACCGTCGCACAACCTGGATTCTCGTAGGCGCGCTCATTGTGTTGGGCGGGCTGGCCTACGTTCTCAACACCAACCCCGACGCTTTTGGCGGGGTAACGGCCACCCCGACACAAGGCGGCCCAACCTACCT
>JACPWC010000032.1 GCA_016197225.1 Chloroflexota bacterium | reverse complement strand
CCTGGTTCTTGACGAAGTCGGTGATGACTGGGATGACGACCGGCTTGCCGCTGTAAGCCTGGATGCCGCAATAGACTTGGTAGAGCCAGATCAAAATACCGATGCAGATGCCGGATGTTACAACCGTGACGATGCCCAAAATCAACGCCTGCATGTTGTGGGACTTGATAAAGGGTCTATCTTTCTTGTCGGGCAGGAATAGTATGATGATGACCGGCGTCAGCGGCGAAAAGACATAAGACAGCAATGCCCACAGCTTGTCATCGCTGGTCACTTCGCCCATTGAACTGCCACCCATTTGTTCGCTCATCGTTTAGTTCTCCTTTGTTGTGAAAGTTGTTTTTGTGAACCGGAACAGGGCCGGATTGGATGTGATTGTAGCATCCTCCGACGTGTTTGCAAGTCACCTGAAGTAACACCGCTTTTTACCTTTGGATACGTTTGTAGGGCGAATTGGCAATTCGCCCTACTCGTTGTGCCAACTCGCCCGGCTCTATGCTAAAATCGGCGCTATGACAAGAATCGTCTTCATGGGTTCTCCCGAATTTGCCGTGCCAAGTTTACAAGCCATTGCCGAGTCAGTCGTCGGCGTCCTCACCCAGCCGGACAGGCCCGCCGGGCGCGGGCGCGGGCTCACGCCCTGCCCTGTCAAACAAGCCGCCGACGAATTGAACCTGCCCGCCATCCAACCCGAACGCCTGAGTGAGGCGATGGACCAATTGCGGGCCTGGGCGCCGGACGTGATTATCGTCGTGGCCTTTGGCAAGATTCTCAAGCCGGATGTGCTTGACCTGCCGAAACAGGGTTGCCTCAACGTTCATGCCTCACTCCTGCCCCAATATCGCGGCGCGGCTCCCATCCCCGCCGCAATTTTGGCGGGCGAAGTCAAGACCGGCGTAACGCTGATGAAAATGGATGTTGGCCTGGACACCGGCCCGATGCTGGCCCAACGCACCGCGCCCATTCTGCCCACCGACTCCGCCGCCCGCCTGGCCAAGCGCCTCTCCTTCCTCGCCGCCGACATTTTACACGACCGCCTGAGCGAATATCTGGCCGGGACGCTGGAAGAAATTCCGCAAGACAACTCGCTCTCCAGTTACGCGCCGCAACTCAAAAAAGAGGATGGCTTGCTCAAGTTCACCGACGACGCGGCCGCGCTCGACCGCCGGGTGCGGGCCATGAACGACTGGCCGGGCGCGTTCTTCCATCTCAACGATGAACCATTCAAGGTCATCCGCGCCCACCCCCGGCTCGACATCACCACTACCCCCGGCCACGTCATCAAAGTGGACAACCTGCCGGCCATTGGCGCCGCAGAGGGTGTGCTGGTGCTGGACGAGATTCAGCCGCCCGGCAAAAACGCCATGCCCGCCGCCGACTTCCTCAACGGCAACCCGAAGTTCATCGGCACACAACTTGGGTGATTAAACCGGGCACACAACTACGCAAAGCATTTGGTGTTGACTCAGCTAAACCCCTGGGCGCGACGCGGAGCGGCCAAATCGCGCTACAACGCCTCTAAACCAAAAGGACACCTATGAACACCAAAGCATTGTTGGCAGAACTGATCGGAACTTTCACCCTCACCTTCATCGGGGCCGGCGCCGGGGCGCTGGCCGGCTCCAATGGCGGCGGAATCGTGGCTGTAGCCCTGGCGCACGGCGTGGCCCTCATGGTCATCGTCTACGCCTGGGGTTCGATCTCCGGCGCCCACGTCAACCCCGCCGTCACCTTTGGCCTGGCCCTCACCGGCAAGATCAAGTGGCCCGACGCTGTCGGCTACTGGATCGCCCAATTCATCGGCGCCATCATCGCCGCCTTCCTGCTGGCTTACGTCGTCGGCACGGGCAGCGGCCTCGGCGCAACCACCGGCTCGCTCACTTCTTCTGATCCGGTCAAAACCATCGTCGTCGAAGCCGTGCTCACCTTCTTCCTGGTGACCGCCGTGTTTGGCACAGCGGTGAGCGGGCGCAACGGGGACGCCGCCGGTTTCGCCATTGGCTTTGTTCTGCTCATGGACATTTTGATGGGCGGCGCGCTCACCGGCGCTTCGATGAACCCGGCCCGCACCCTCGGCCCGGCGCTGGCTACCGGCGACTTGTCGTACTTCTGGATGTATCTCGTCGGCCCGTTCATCGGCGCGGCTGTGGCCGCCTTGCTCTACGACAACTTCTTCCGCAAGTAGAGACGACCCGGCGGGTCGTCTCTACGACCCATTCCAACACCAGTGAAACTTTCAACCGAGATTCTGATCCTCGGCGGCGGCGCGACCGGCCTCGGCGCAGGCTGGGACGCCGCCCTGCGCGGCTTCAAGACTCTCGTCCTCGAAAAGGGCGACCTCGCCCACGGCACGAGTGGCCGCTATCACGGCCTGCTCCACTCCGGCGGACGCTACGTCATTCGCGACCCACAGTCGGCCAGCGAGTGCGCTCACGAGAACGCCCTCTTGCGCAAGATCATGCCGTCGGCCATTGAAGACACCGGCGGCTACTTCGCCGCCACCCCCGCCGACCCCGCCGACTACGCCGATCAGTTCGCCGCCGCCTGCAAAACCTGCCACGTCCCCGCGAACGAAATTCCAGTCACCCAGGCCCTCAAACGCGAGCCACTCCTCAATCCAAACCTCAGCCGCGTCTTTGAAGTGCAGGACGCCGCCTGCGACTCGTTCGACGCTTTGCACCTGCTGGCCGGAGCGGTGAAGTCGGCGGGCGGCGAGGTGTTTCTGCGCCACCGCGTCACCGAGATTCTCAAGTCGGGCGACCGGGTTGTAGGAGTGGCCGGTGAGGCGCTAAAGACGGGTGAACCGTTCACCATCTACGCCGATCTCATCCTCAACTGCTCCGGCGCGTGGGCAGGCAAGGTCGCCGAGATGGCTGGATGCAGTGTGAAAGTGACTCCCGGCAAGGGCGTGATGATCGCCATGAACAGCCGTCTGGTCAACACCGTGATCAACCGGTTGAAGCCGCCGTCTGACGGGGACATTTTGGTTCCGGTGGGAACCGTCTCTGTCATCGGCACCACCGACACTGCCGTGCCCGACCCTGACAAGTACGCCATCGAAGATTGGGAAGTTGACTTGCTGATGGAAGAAGGCGAACAACTTGTTCCCGGATTCAAAGAGCATCGCGCCCTGCGGGCCTGGGCCGGGGTGAGGCCGCTTTACGATCCCGGTGGCGCCGACTCGCGGCTGATGAGCCGCGCCCACGCTTTGCTTGATCACGAAACGCGCGACGGTGTGCCTGGATTGCTCTCGATGGTCGGCGGCAAGTTCACCACCTTTCGCCACATGGCCCAACTGCTCGTGGACGCCGCCTGCGCCAAACTCAACGTCGAGCGCAAATGTGTCACGGCGGACACCCTCATCGAGCCGCCCGGCGCAAAATTGCATACGCTTCCCAATCGTCTCGCCGCACTGGAACGACCACTTGACGACCCGACCACTCGACCACCTGACCCGGTGATTTGCGAATGTGAACTCGTCACCCGCTCCCAAATCGAGTCGAGCCTTCGCGAGTCCGGCTCGCCCATCCTCAACGACTTGCGGCGCGATTTGCGTCTGGGCATGGGCCCCTGCCAGGCCGGCTTCTGTGCTTATCGCGCGGCAGGCATCATTCGCGAATACTTCAACGACCACTCGACTACCGGACCACCCGACCCTTTGACCAACTTCCAACTCTTACAATTTCTCCAAGAACGCTGGAAGGGCGAGCGCCCGGTGATGTGGGGCCACAGCCTGCGCTCGCTCGAACTCGACCTGCACATCTACCACAACATCCTCGGCGTCCAAAACCTGCCTACCGAACGCGAAATGGAAGTGTATCCGACGGAGAAGACGAGCTAAAGAATCCCAAAATCCCAACTTCCAAAATCCCAATTGGCAACGCTTGGGGTTTTGGGTTTTTGGGAGTTGGGATTTACCTTATGGTATACGATCTCCTCATCATCGGCGCCGGTCTCTCCGGCCTCTTCGCCGGTTGCCTGGCGGCGCGGCGCGGCAAGCAGGCCTTGATTCTGGCGCGCGGCCTCGGCGGCACGCACGTTGGCACTGGCACGATTGACGTGCTGAGTGAACTTACCTCACTCGACAAACGTCAAACGACACTTGATCATCCTTACGGCCTGGCCGGTTCACACGCGCTTCTCGCCGCCCTCGATGAACTCAAGACCATCTGCGCCGAAGCGGGCTATCCTCTTCACGGCGATCTCAACGCCAACTTTCGCCTGCCAACTGCCGCCGGGGCGACTCGCCAAACCTGCCTTGCGCCTGAAACCATGATCGCCGGCGACCTCAGCCGCCCCCAGCCGTTCACCCTCGCCGACCTGCCGGGCTTCCGCGATTTCAATGCCAATTTCGCAATCGTCAATCTCCAGCCGTCAGTAAACAGTTATCAGTTATCAGTTATTGGCCTTCCTATTCCTCACGCTCCAACACACCGAGACGCTTACGCGACTGACCTGGCCCATCTCTTCGACCGCGCCGATTATCGCGAACAACTCATTGAAGTTTGGCGGCCATTGCTGACACATGCGCCAAAACGAATCGGCCTCCCGGCTATTCTCGGACTCGATCACGCGGTGGAAGCCAAACGCCATCTCGACTCGGCGCTCGGCATTGAACTGTTCGAGATTCCGGTTCTGCCGCCGAGCGTGCCGGGCATGCGGCTCTTCGATATTTTGCGGAACGATTTTCAAGCGCGTGGCGGGCGGATCATCATCGGCCCGACCGTGAGTGGCCGCATCGAAAACAAACGCGCCACTGTCACCGCCGACGCCAACGGGCGTAAACGGGAATACGAAGCGGAAGCCATTATTTTGGCGACGGGTGGTTTTCTACACGGCGGCCTCACCGGCGAATTTGGCGGCGCAATCCGCGAGTCCGTCTTCAATCTCCCCGTCGCCGCCCCGTCCACTCGCGCCGATTGGACATCCGAAGTCTTCCTCGGCCCGCACCCTTTTGCCAAGTTCGGCGTGCAGGTCAACAAGCAACTACAGCCAATCGGCAAAGATGGCAAGCCGGTTGCCTCCAACCTGCGCGCCGTCGGTAGTCTTCTCGCCGGAGCGGATCGCCTGAGTGAAGGCTCGCGCCAGGGCATTGAGTTGGCGACGGCTTACCGAGCAATTGAGTTGTTATGATTGTGCCGCCTGTGAACTCTATCCCCCTCACCTCCGACCTCTGCATCAAGTGCAACATTTGCACCTCGGCCTGCCCGGTGGCAACCGTCACCGATTTGTTCCCCGGCCCCAAAGCCGTCGGGCCGCAGGCCCAACGCTTCCGCGACCCGCACCTGCCCTCGCCCGACAAGTCGCTTGACTACTGCTCGGCCTGCGGCGTTTGCTCGCTCGTCTGCCCGCACGGCGTGCAAATTGCGGAGATGAACGCCATCGCCCGCGCCGGGATTATGAAACGCGACGGCCTGCCGCTGCGCAACTGGCTGTTGGGGCGGTCGGAACTGTTGGGGAAGCTTGGTTCACCCTTCGCCCCTTTTTCCAACATCCCGCTCAAGATTCCGCCTTTGCGAAAATTGGTTGAGTGGGTGCTGGGCATTGACGCCCGCGCTAAATTTCCAACTTTCTCGCGCGAAACGTTTCGCGGCTGGTTCAAGAAAACTCCGGCGGCAGGGCGAATGATCGGGGCGCGAAAGGTATTGTATTTTCACGGATGCGCCACCAACTATTACGAGCCACGCATTGGCAAGGCGGCCATTGAAGTGCTGGAGCGCAATCAAATCAAGGTAACGGTGGCCGAGCAGAACTGTTGCGGCCTGCCCATGCAGTCGAATGGCGACTTTGAATCAGCGCGAGCGTATGCAAGGAATAACATTCGCAAGCTGGCCCCCTGGGTGCGCGAGGGCTACGTCATCGTCGGCACGTCCACCAGTTGCACGCTGGCCATCAAGCACGAGTATCAGGCCGTGCTGGGCATTGACGATCCCGACCTTGAACTGGTGACAAGCAATACTTATGACATCTTTGAATTTTTAGAGATGCTTGATGAGGAAGGGTTGCTAGACACGCGCTTTGTGCGCCGCAGCGAGAAAGTGGTCTATCACGCACCGTGCCAGCAACGCACGCATGGGTTTGGCCGCCCCGCCGCCGACTTCCTGCGCCGCTTCGGCTTCACTGTCGTCGAGTCTCGCGCCGACTGCTGTGGCGTGGCCGGAACCTACGGGCTGAAGAAAGAGAAATATAATATTGCCGCCGCTGTCGGCCAGCCCTTGTTCAACCAGATCGCCCACGAGAAACCGGAGCGAGTGGTCTGTGACTCGGAAACCTGCCGCTGGTGGATCGAAAGCCACACCGGCAAAAAGGCAGTTCACCCGATTGAGGTGATGGCAGAAGCGTACAAGGGCAGAAAGCAGTAATCAGTGGGCAGTAGTCAGTGAGCAGATAGCACTGACCGCCGACCACTGAACACTGAACACTGATGAACATCCTCGTTTACGGCGCAGGCGCAATTGGCGGTTACATCGGCGGGTCGTTGATCCTGACCGGGCATCATGTCACCTTCATCGCCCGCCCCGGCCAGGCTGAAGTTCTCAACAAGCGCGGCCTCGCCCTTTTCTATCGAGACAAGGCATACAAGGCGCAACCGCTTCTCACCGTCACCAACCCGGCTGAGGCATTGACCGGCGACAATTACGACTGCATCATCATCGCCCTCAAATCGTTCGACACCGAAACCGTCATTGCCGATCTCAAAGCAATCGGCAAACCGCCGCCCATCCTCTGCCTGCAAAACGGCGTGGACAACGAGCCAAAGCTGGCCGCCGCCTTCGGCGCAGAAAATGTGCTCGCCGGGACGGTGCTCACAGCGGTTGCCAATCCAAAATCCGGCGTGATCGTTGTGGAAAAGAAACGCGGGGCGGGGATTGTCGGCGGCCACCCCTTGAGCCAAAGGCTGGCCGCCGCCCTGTCAAGCAGTGGCGTCTTCACCAAACTTTATCCAAACGCCGAGGCAATGAAGTGGACAAAGCTGTTGACCAATTTGATGGGCAACGCCACTGCCGCCATTTGTGACGTATCCACCGAAAAGGTATTCACCCATCCGGGGTTGTATGCGATTGAGATAGGCGCATTGAAAGAGGCATTGGCTGTGATGAGGGCCAAAGGGTTGGCCGCCGTTGCTCTCCCCCGCTCGCCAACTTTGCAATTGGCCTTTGCCTTGCAATATCTGCCGCCCAGGTTGTACCAGCCCGCGTTTCGGCAGGCGCTGGCCGGTGGCCGGGGAAAAAAGAAACCGTCGTTGCATCTCGACTTGATCGCCGGCAAGGCTCGCACCGAAATCAGCTACCTCAACGGCGCGGTTGCCCGCCACGCCGAAGCGCTCGGTCTTCGTGCACCTATCAACCATGCTCTCACTGAAATGCTCGAAGGGATTGTAGCTGGGCGAATTTCCTGGGACGAGTATCGCGGCAAGCCGGATAAGCTGGCGGCGGGGATTCTGCAATGAGGAACACTTCTTCTATCGGGCAGATCGGCGAAGTGGCTGTCATGCAAAAGCTGATAGAAGCCGGCTGGCAAGTGTTAATTCCCTATGGCAATTCTGCGCCTTACGATCTTGTCGCCGAAAAAGATGGGCGAATGATCCGCTTGCAAATTCGGACGACCCATGCCAAAGGCAACTTCATCAGCATCAATTGTCGCGCGAAAAACAACCGTGTTCGTTTTCAACCGGGCCAATTCGAATTTCTGGTTGTTTACGAGTTGGATAGTGAAACCGCCTTTGTTGTTCCTGCGGTGGAAGTCAAAGGCAAAGCAGTGTTTCATATTCGCTTACTGCCGTCACGCAGTGGGCAGGTTCGCGGCACTCACCCTGCCGAAGAATACCGCGAGCGTTGGGATAAGTTGGGTATGGTATAATGCGCCTCGGTCGTCGGGGCGTGGCGCAGCCCGGCTAGCGCACTTCAATGGGGTTGAAGGGGTCGGAGGTTCAAATCCTCTCGCCCCGACCAGAGACTGCCTGTGATAAATCATCACAGGCAGTTTTCATTTCCATCAAAAATCAGTTATCATCACCCGCTACATCCGCTGAATCCGTTTTCAAAGAGGAGCCTGCCTTGCCTACGAAAAGCGCCGTAAAAAACGCCGTCAAACGCCCCCTCACTGCCGAAGACCTATACACCCTGCAACTGGTCGAAGACCCCCAAATCAGCCCGAGCGGAAGTCATGTCGCCTTCGTCAAAGTGACGACCGACAAGCTACAGAACAAGTACAAGCGCAATATTTGGCTGGCCGACCTGACCGGCAAAGCGCCGCGCGTCCGCCAATTCACTTCTGGCGACAAGCTCGACCACTCGCCGCGCTGGAGTCCCGACGGCCAAACGCTGGCCTTTGTCTCAGCGCGAAATGACGCGCCTCGCGCGCAAATTTACCTCATCGGCCTGAGCGGCGGTGAAGCCCGGCCCATCACCTCAATGCCAAACGGGGCCGCCAATCCGGTTTGGAGTCCCGACGGCAAACGTCTCGCCTTCCTCTCGCGCCTCAATGCCGAAGAGCGGGCTAACGAGGACAGCGGCAAAGAAGAGCCGCCGCCGCAAACCGATTTGGAAGCAAAGCATCGAAAAGAAATCAGGGAAGACAAAGAGAAGAAGAAAGCCGATCCGCGCGCGATCACTCGTTTTCCATTTCGCACCGGCACCGAGTTTTTCGACGATCGCTTCTCGCACATTTACGTGATGGACGCGCCCGCCGAGGGCGAGACGGCCAAGCCTCGCCGCCTCAGCGACGGCGATATGAACTTCAACGAGATCGAATGGTCGCCTGACGGCAAATCCATTTACTCGATTCAATCTCGTGACCCGGATTACGATCCCTGGCATCAACAAGATGTCGTTCGCTTCAGCTCCACCGGCAAACGCAAATCGTTCGTCTGGGTGACGAAGACCGATCGCGATTACTTCAACATCAAGGCTTCGCCGGACGGCAAGTGGCTGGCGACTCTGCGGCATCCGCGAACCGGCTCGTACGGCCAGTCGGTGCATCTGGCGATTTTGCCCGCCAAAGGTGGCCCGGCTCGCGACCTCACGTTGAAGTTGGATCGGCAGGTGGAGGCCATTCACTGGTCGTCGGATTCGAAATCGTTGTACTTGCAGGCAGGCGATCATGGGAATGTGGAAATCTACCGGGTGACGATCAGCGGCGGCGACCCCGTGAAAGTGATCGGCGAGCGGCGGATGGTGACCGGGTTCACCGTCTCTGAGTCTGAAACCGTCGCCTTCGTCGCCTCTTCGCCTGAGCGGCCAGCAGACGTTTACGTCCGGCGAAATCGAAAAGAAGAACGCCTCACCGACTTCAACAAGAAATTGCTCGACGAGGTTCACGTCGCCCAAGCCGAAGACGTGAGCTTCACCGCGCACGACGGGCGGCCCATTCAAGGCTGGGTGCTGAAGCCGATAGGTTTCAAGAAAGGCAAGAAGTATCCGCTGGCGGTGAACATGCACGGCGGGCCGCACGTGATGTGGGGGCCGGCCATGCCCAGCATGTGGCTGGAGTGGCAACTGCACGCGGCGCGTGGTTACGCCGTGTTCTACTGCAACCCGCGCGGCTCGGACGGCTACGGCTCCGAGTTCTCGTCCATCATCACCGGCGACTGGGGGAGCGACGTGATGCGCGACATTTTGACGGGCGTGGAGACGGTGGCGGCGCTGGGCTTCGTGGACTCGAAGCGCATGGCCCTGACCGGCGGCAGTTATGCCGGCTACATGACGGCCTGGATTGTGAGCCACGACAATCGCTTTGCCTGCGCCTGGTCGCAACGCGGATTGTATAACGTGATCTCGATGTACGGCGTATCGGACATTCCGTGGTTCACAGAGCGCGAGTTCGATGTGACCATGCCTTACGATGCGCTGGATAAGTGCTGGGGCCAGTCACCGCTGGCTTACGTGAGAAATATCAAGACGCCGCTGGCGATTGAACATCAGGAGAATGATTACCGTTGCCCTGTCTCTGAAGCCGAGCAACTTTATACTGCCCTCAAGCGGCTCAAGCGTGAAGTCGTGTTCTACCGCTACCCGCGTGAGGGCCACGAGATGAGCCGCAGTGGCGAGCCGCAGCACCGGGTGGACCGGTTGAACCGGATGGTGGGGTGGTTTGATCGATATTGCAAGAAGAAAAGAACAGTGGATTAATCGAATTTAGCGGACGCGATCCGTTTAATCGGCCAATCCGTTACTCCCACAAATGAACAACCAATCCATTCAACTCGACTGACTGCCGAACCAGGTTCTGCCAAGAGATCGCGCTTGCTCGATAAAAAATTGGCGAACTTGCTCCCAAGGCAAATTGATAAGCAGTTCCGGTTGCAGATCACGATCGGCATTCTCGAACAAAACCAAACTTTCTACCGCCATCAACTCGAAATCGCGGGCATAGGGCATCCAACTTCATTAATCCCACATCAACAATCGAAGCTACCTGCACACCTTCCACATCATCAGTGGGTGTAAGAAGCGAGTAGCCATAGCCGAAGAACCCCACGTGAACATCCTGCACTCGTAATAACAGATTGCCGTCTGCATCTTCCAAAGCTTGAGGGGCCAGCGGCGTGAGCGCCTGCAAAATCTCCTGCCGTGTTGTACGGGTCACTTCATCAGAGGCAGAGAAAAAATCGAAATCTACTGAACGCCGATGCCCCAACCTCAAGGCCAGGGCTGTTCCGCCCGCCAAATAAAAGCGCCGAGCAAAGGGACGTTGCCCAACAAATTGCAATATCTCTCGCATTTGAGAGGTAATGGTTTCCCAGTGAACCGGGTTTAGTGAGGCCATATCTGCCCTTCGTCTGGGCGGAGCCGCCGGGCGGCTGGTAATTCAAGCAGTACACACCACAAGTTATAACGCCGCCAGGGCAAACGGCGAGCGCCCAACTGCTGAACCCAGTTAGTGATACTCGCCCGCCCATAATGGTCAAAAAGCCAGCGCAATTCACACCGGTCGCCATTAGCCAGCACACGCTCAATTACCAAATCTGCATGTTGCGCTGGATCGATCCGCTCCAGAACATATTCTTGAAAACAAGGGGCCAAACTGAGCGGGATACCTGCGGCGGTCTTTTCGCCGACCGGTTGAAGTGATTGGTTCATGGAAATAAGTTTACACCACTCTGCGCCAATTAATGCTAAAATACCGCCCATGAATAAGTATTGCCTGCTCACCCATGCCACCGCTTCGCATCACCACCATCATCACAATGGTCATTTCAGCTTGGGCTGAACGCGGCAGTTTGTAGAACTTCGACGGCGTAGGCTCTCTGGCCTGCGCCGTTTTGTTTTAGAGATTGGGGATTAGACGCTTCGCGTGGAGATTGAATTCTCCAATCCTCCCAATTCTCTAATCATCAACAACCATGAAAACTAAAATCCCAACCGTCAAAGGCGCACGCGATTTTTACCCGGAGCAGATGGCGCTCCGCAACTGGCTGTATGCCAACATGAAGGCCGTCTCGCAAAAGTATGGCTACCAGGAATACGACGGGCCGTTTCTGGAAACGCTGGAGCTTTACGCCGCCAAGAGTGGCGAAGAGTTGGTCAAAGAGCAGGCCTTCGTCTTCAACGATCGGGGGGGCGAGCAGATCACGCTCCGGCCCGAACTGACGCCTTCGCTGGCGCGCATGGTGGCAAGCCGGGCCGGGCAGTTGCCGCGCCCGATTCGCTGGTGGAGCTTTGGCCCGATGTGGCGCTACGAGCGCCCGCAAAAGGGCCGCTCGCGCGAATTCTTCCAGTGGAACATTGACCTGCTGGGCAGTGACTCGATAGAGGCCGATGCCGAGATCGCCGCCATCGGTGCTGAATTCTTTCGGCTCGTCGGCCTCACGCCGGCCGAAGTCAAAATCCAGATCAACAACCGCAAGCTGATGGCCGAGCAGATCGCCGCCCTGGGCATTGGCGACATCAAGCCCGCCTTGCGCCTGATTGACCGCATTGACAAACTCTCGCCGCAAGCCTGGGCCGAGTACGGCGTTGCCCAGGGGTTGACGGCTGAACAAACATCAGGCGTTCGCGCCCTGCTGGCCGACAAAGACTTGTGGCGCAAGTCCGACGAGTTGGTGAGGTTCTTTGCCATCCTTGAAACGATGGGTGTGGGCGAGTATTTCGAGTATGAGCCGGGCGTGGTGCGCGGCCTCGACTACTACACCCGAACGGTGATGGAAGCCCGCGACCGCGACGGCGAGTTTCGGGCCATCCTCGGCGGCGGGCGCTACGACAACCTGGTGGCCGACGTGGGCGGCGACCGAATTTCGGGTGTGGGCTTTGCCCTGGGCGACATGGTGATCGGCCTGGTGGCGGCCAAATACAATAAAGTCCCCGCCTTTGCCAAGTCACCGGCCTCGGCTCTGGTGACAGTTTTTGGGGCCGACAGCCTGAATGATTCCCTGAGTGTCGCCCGCGACCTTCGGGCCGCCGGTTTGGCCGTCGAGCTGTTCCCCGAGCCGGTTAAACTGGACAAGCAGCTAAAATACGCCGATTCTCAGGGCATCCGGGTGGCCGTCATTGTGGGGCCGGACGAGGCGGCGGCAGGCCAGGTGACGGTGAAAAACCTGGCCGCCCGGACGCAGGTGACGGTTAAACAAACAGAGGCGGCGACAACCATCCGCCAAATTCTTGAAGGGCAATCGGGTTCGTGATAAAATCCCCCTGCTAAAATGGTGCCTGTAGCTCAAGTGGTTAGAGCGCCACACTGTGGATGTGGATGTTGTGGGTTCAAGTCCCATCAGGCACCCTTGCCCGCGTAGCTCAATGGATAGAGCACTTGACTTCGGATCAAGGGGTTGCGAGTTCGAGTCTTGCCGCGGGCGCTGTCTCCAAAAGTAAAGACGTAGACAAGTAAACAGGGGTGCAGGTAGGTATACAAGTGAGGCCACTTGTTTACCTGTTTCCCTTTCTACTTGCCTACTTTCCTGCCATGCGCCGCACCCGACAACTGCTTTACAGTGAAGAAACCCTGCGCCTTGAACTGCTGACCACGCCCCTCAACAAACTCGGCCTGGCGGTTGAAAATTCGCCGCTGTTAAGCGAAGCCGTTCGCATCGTCCGGGCCGACATGGCCCGGATGAGGATCAACAAGCTCAAGCCGTTCTATTATCTCTCCACCGGCTACGGCACGATTGAAGGCACCACCAACATCTGCTTCGGCTTTTACGACACTACCGAACGACTGCGGGCGCTCAACAAGGAATTCCGGGGCTGGGCTTACACACCCGAGGAAGTGATTGCCACCGTCCGCCACGAAGTGGGCCATGCCTTCGCTTACGCTTACAAGCTCTACCGCCTGCCCGAGTTCCGCGAAGTCTTCAACGTGCGCGGCCACTACTTCCGCACCTATCCAATGACCGATCAGTACATTCGCTACGTCAATCCCTGGAGCCGCGACTACGTCAACCCTTCGGGTGACCACTATGCCCAAAAACACCCTGACGACGATTTTGCCGAGACGTTCATGGTCTGGCTCACGCCGCGCCTGAATTGGCGCAAGAAGTGGCGCAACTACCCCGGCGCGCTCCGCAAGCTGGAGTTTGTGGACAAGATTGTGCGTGAGTACCGCAACCAGGAACCGCTCATCGAAAACATTCCCAACGAGTATGAAGGGTTGTCGGAATACAAAATGACTCTGGCCCAGTTCTTCAAAGGCCGCCCAACCTACTACCGCAAAAACGCCGCCGGTTTTGTTGACCCCGATCTTAAGTACATCTTCCGCGCCCGGCCCAAACTGCGAAACGGCCAGAAGATCGAGCGCGGCTACATTCACGCCGACAACTTTCTACGCCGGAATCAGCGGGTCATCGTAAACCGCGTCAGCCAGTGGGTGGGCGTGGCGCCGTTCGTCGTCAACGACTTGATCCTCAAATGCCGCCAGCGCGCCGACGATCTTGATTTATGGTTGAAGCGGGACGAGCAGGAAAAGAAGCTGGTGGAGTTTACGACTTACGTTTCGACGCGATGCGCGTATTTTGAAGTTTGGGGGACTTACTTTCCATGACAAGGAGACAAGGTGAAGGGGAGACAAGGCGATCTCCTTGTCACCTTGTCTCCTTGTCTCCCTGTCTATTGCTGACCGACTCGTAAACTTTGACAATCCGCTCCGCAATCAACGGCCAGGTATATTCTTTGGCATACTCGGCGGCCCTGGCCCCAAGCCGGCCACGCAGAGTCGGGTCGTGGATGATCCATTGCAAGCGGTCGCACAGGGCTTCGGGGTCGCGGTCGGGCACGTGGAAGCCGGTCTCTTCGTCCCGCACCAGAAACGCCAGCCCGCCCACCTCGGAGGCAATCACCGGCGTGCCGCAGGCCATGGCCTCCAGCGCCACCATGCCAAATGACTCGTAGTGTGAAGGCATAATAACTGCCTGCGCTGAAGCGTAGTAATCGTTCAGCGAGTCTTGATCGCGCTTGCCCAGGAACGCCACCACATCGCCGATTCCAAGTTCGTGCCGCAAAGCTCTTAGTCGTTCCATTTCGTCGTTGTCGTGAGCCGTGTCCTCTGAGGCGTCGCCGCCGATGATAGAGAGGCAGAGATGCGACGGCATGGCTCCGCGATCGCGCAACAACTTCATCGCCCGAAAGAGCGTGTCCACGCCTTTGAGCGGCTCAATGCGGCCCACGAACAACAACATGGTGTCGGAGGGCGGCACGCCGATGCGAGACTTGGCTTCGGCCATTGAAAGGGGGTGGAACATGGTCAGGTCAACCCCCGGCGGGATGATTTCCACCTTGCGGGTGTTGGCCTGCATGAGCATTTGCATTTGCGCCTTCTCGGCCTCGGTGGCGGCAATGAGGCGGTCGGCCCAGTGGACGATCTCTTCTTCCATCTCCAGACGCAGATCGGATTCGCGATCCTCGGGCCGCTGGGCGATCCGGTTTTTCATCACGCCCAGAGTGTGGGCCATGTGAACGAAAGGCACGTTCCAGAACTTGCGAAGCTCGTGGGCCACCACCCCCGAGAGCCAGTAGTGCGAGTGAATCAGGTCGTAATGCAGGCCTTCCAGCGCCGCAAACTCGCGCACCCCGCCCACAAACTCAGGCAGGTAGCGATAGATGTCGGTCTTGGCCATCGGGCGCTCCGGCCCGGCCGGGATATGCACCACCCGGTTGCCGTTGCCCAAGTCGTGCTTGACGTGCGGCTGGTGCTCGTCCTGCGAGCGGGTGAACACATCCACCCCAATGCCGCGCCGCCCCAACTCACGGCTCAGGTCGCGGACGTAGACGTTCATGCCGCCGGTGTCTTTGCCGCCGAGCGTTGCCAGCGGACAGGTGTGAACGGAAAGCATGGCTATTCGCATGAGGGCCATTATAAGTTAGAGTGCGCGAAGCGGTTAGAGTCAGCGTGTGTGAGGCGCGAGGCAAAGAAAAGCCGGGGTGAATTACCCCGGCTCATTCCTGTTTGCGTTGACTGGTTGGCTATGTGTTTTTGGCTCTTCTACGCCACCAAAAAACCGCTAAGCCTACAATCACCAGAACAACTGCGATCCAGGCTATTGTCCTTTGCAGTTTTTCCCTCTGCTCTTGTGCCTGCCGAGCCTCTTCAGCCGCACGCGCTTCTGGCGAAAGATACTGAAGCGGCACTTTCAGTTTGAGAATAGGTTGATCTTTATGCCCCACCAAAAGCGGCGTGAGAATAGAGATTGGCCCTGTGCTCTGAGTATGTTGCAGATATACGCCGCTATCGTCATGTGCCCAACCCGCAACAGGAGAAATGAGATAGATGTCACGATTGGGATCCAACGTTCGAACGATCAAGTTTCCTGTGGTGTCAACAATCTGGGAGCCCTTTGCCAACAATTGGCCATCATGGGATGGCAAAGGATCGTCATAGTAATACTTACCTCTGAACTTAGTATAGGGAATCTGATTGTCTTGAAGAAAAGCAAGAAGAGCCTCATCTTCTCCATCGCCCCCCTGTCGAGTTGAAGGCGGCGTCAAAGCATAACTACCTAATGGATAGTCTTTGAAATCAACTGCCAACGCTACAATTATCGGATCCCGTTCGTCTGCCCCATAATAGATTACAGCGGCCTGTTGGATGGCAGGCAATGCTCTAAAGAAGTTCGCCTTTCCGGCTATCCACTGTAAAGGTGTTTGTGTTCCGTCCGTCACGTCATATGCCCAAAATTGCCGTTGTTGAACTCCGCCGCCAGCAGTTTGCAGGATTAATGTACCTGAAAGCCAGTAAGGGCTGAAAGCCGGTAGTGATTTTTCTTTACCTGTTAGCAGATCCCGTAGCCAGTAACCTCTATCATCCGCGTAAACCATATACTTCCCGTCGGGCGATGTGCTATCCAGGTATGGCGCATGACAGTCCGATACAACAACTTCGACGTTCGGATCTTCTGGTGGCTGGCCGCATGGTGGAAACAAGCGCCAATACAACCAGCTACAACTTATCACAATAAGCATTCCGAGGGCGGCACACCCACCCACAAATGTTTTCTTTGCGCTCATACGGTCACCTTTGGCCAACATCAGGGCGCTATCGTTCCACCGCCAAAGTCATCTATGACCGTAGAATTGTTTACACTGATGAACCACAGGCCAACATAACCGCCGTTGGCATAGTAAGGCCAGCCAGTCACATCGCGCGTCGCCAGCAGTGTGCCGTTACGGTAGACTTCCACCGTGCCATCCGCCTTGGCTCTGGCTCCAAGCCGGTCGCTATTGACGAACGTCACCGGAATATCCGCCCCGCGTTGTACCCAGCCCTGGGCGCTCGTGTAAGTCCACACCTGCACCCGATGGCCCGCTGCATCGTACCACACCTCAATCACCCCCGCCGTGAATGTCGTGCTCGATTGCGACTTGAGCAGGAGGTCGTGCTCCACCCCGCTTGAATAGAAATTGCTCAGGGTAATATAGGCTTCCTGGTTCGCGCCGAACGAAGTTGGGTTCCAGAAGATGTAGCCGTTGGAAGTGACGTTGAGATAGTTGGCGTTGATGGCATAACTCCCGGTGTTGCCAGACCAGTTACTGCCAATCGAGCCATTGGCCCGGTTGAAGTTATCCAGCACGCCGGTTGAGGGGAAGTTGCCGGATATAGTTGGGGTTGGTGTCTGCGTCGCTGTCGCAGTTGCGGCTGATGTGCTCGTTGCCGTCCTTGTCGCAGTAGCAGTCGGTGTGCGCGTTGCCGTTGACGTCGCAGTAGCGGTTGGCGTGGCGGTTGCAGTGTAAGTATTCATCGGCGTAGACCCGCTGCCAGAGGTAATTTCGATGAAGTCAATCTTGTTGTTGCTCGACCCGGTCGCGTTGCTCACCGTCAACTTGCCATCGGCTACCGTCACCTGCGCTGTGCCTTCTATCCATCGTATTGAGGTGGTAGGCGTGCCGTTCACCACCAGCACGTTTTCTACGTTAATCTTGTAAACGCTGTTGTAATAGTTGGGGTCCCCGGCCACCAAGTGGACGATGTAAGTCCCGTTCGGCACTCCAATCTCCCAAGTAAACGTCCCGCCGCTTTGAGTATGAATGAGCGTGTCGTACCGCTGGTCGGGCGAACTGGCCGAGTTACGGTCGCGGGTGTTGGCGCTGTTATCCAAATTCCAGCCGTAAGTGTAGCCATTGCCGCGATTGCCGTAGACTGCGCCGCTGTCAACGAGGTAGCCGGCAGGTACAGGGGCGGAGGCGGGTTGGAAGTTGATGTTGATAGTGGTTCCACCTGTGGTTGTGTTGGTGGCGGTTGGGGTGCGTGTTGCGGTAGCAGTTGGTGTCGCCGTAGCGGTAGAGGTTGGCGTAGCAGTGGCCGTCGATGTAGGTGTAAAGGTAGGCGTTGACGTTTGAGTGACGACGACTTGCAACGAATCACTGACCACAAAACCACTGCTGTCCGTAACTGTCAACACGACAGTGTAGGCGCCGGGAAGCGTATAAGCGTGGACTGGAATGAGTGTGCCTTGGGCGGTTGCTCCATCGCCGAAGTTCCACTGATAGGTGTGTGTGTCGCTTGGATTAATGTCTGTTACGCTTCCAGCAAAAGCCGCCGACTCGCCTACATTTGCAGTTTCGTCTGGTCCGGCCTGAACATCAGGTGGATAAGCTACTTCACTGCTGGCATTCGGGACGGTCAACGTCACTGTTAGCACATCACCTAATTGAACTGCGCTCTGCTCAAAAAACACTGGGACAGTCGCTATTGAGTCGGACAACAACCCTACCAAAGTGTAATCGCCAGAACCAGTGCCTTTGATAGTCAGGGTATAGTCACCAATCATCGAGTCAAAAATCACCAAATCGGCTTTGCCTCCAACAGGGTGTTCGTAATAACCCAGGGGAATTTCAGTGAATGTCTGGTTAGTTGACGGATCATGTCCCAAATGCCGCCCTGCCGGATCGGTAATCAACAACTCAATTGGGCTAAAGCCTGTGACCGTCAGTGTACGACCACTACCGTCTCCCTGTAAGAAGTCGTTAAGAGGGTTAAGAGGCGTTGTGAAAGGAGGCACCAGGCCGGTAAGAATCTGACCGATCACGAGTTGAGACTCAGGATACATTGGGAGATTGACATGCATCTCTGGCCGCGTGTCAGGGTTAAAGGTCCCAGGAGCCTCTGGGTAAAAAAGGCTATGGTCTTGATAGCCAGGCCAAAGATCGGCAGCCTGAGCGCTGTAGGCTGGCACAGTGCCATCACTATCCCCAACATTTGCGGCTCTTACTACTCCATTCCACCATAAGCCATTTATCTTAGGATGGTTGCTGGAACTCACTTCATATTGCACATCAGCATCCAATCTATCATTGTAAAGCACATGTAAGTGGTTAAAGCTACCAAGGCGACTAAGCAAAGTGTCAAGACTTGACGGATCGTTCAACCCCAGAAAAGTTGTGGTTGGGTTGGCATATGGATTGCCCTGAAACCTCCAAGGATCATCGTCTTGATTGGCAGGAGTGAGATCTAACAAGGGGTTAGACAATCGCCCGTCTGAAGACGATGGATAGGGATAATTTATTGTGGAGTCAAACAGGTAAGCTGGATCGTTTGAGCCAGGGACGGGCAATGTCTGAGGTAACCCTATAAGCTCACACTTTGTGTCGTGTAGAATATCAAACTTATCCTGTGAAGACAAGAAAGGGACAGGTTTGGGGAGAGGGGGACCTACCGGCAACTTGATTTGGTAATATGGGCAATTTGGATTGTCTAGGCTCTTCCAGTAGAACCCGATGTCAAACAATTGCTGCAAATCATCTTTTCCGGCCTTTATACCTCTCGTTTCGAGCAAATTTAAGTTGTCAAAACCGAATTATCAGCCAACGAAGTGTAGATCGCAGGCGACAAACGCAAGCACGACAAGATCGTTTCCAATAATGATGGCAGAGGCGCGAGATACTTGGAGACGTTCCCTT